>JALSQH010000010.1 GCA_026985515.1 bacterium | reverse complement strand
ACTGTAGTATTTTTCATTTTCCTGGTGAGTAATATTGGAGGTCTTCTGACTCCCCTTGGAGATCCACCACTCTTCATGGGATTTCTCCATGGTGTCCCCTTTTTCTGGACGACAGTTAGACTGCTACCGGTATGGCTAACCGAGGTTGGAATGCTTCTTCTGATCTATTACATTATTGATTCTTACTACTACAGAAAGGAAAAGGAAGAAATCAGGAACTTCACACCGGAGAACAATCAGAAACTGAGAATTGTGGGTCTGCACAATTTCATTTTTCTGGCTGGCATTGTTGGTGGAGTTCTTTTTTCAGGGCTTGTTGATCTCGGTTCCATCGCTCTTGGACCCATTGAACTGAAGGTGGCAAACTTAATCAGAGATGGATTTCTGATACTTATGGGACTGCTCTCCCTCTACTTCACCGATAAGGAACTTTATAAGGAAAATGAATTTACCTGGTATGCTATTGAGGAGGTTGCCATTCTCTTTGCCGGAATCTTTGTTACAATGATTCCCGCCCTTGATATACTCAGAGCAGGAGAGGAAGGTGCTCTTGCAGGATTGATAAGAGCCATCAACGATCCCGCCCACTACTACTGGGCCACAGGGATACTCTCCAGTTTCCTGGACAATACCCCAACATATCTCACATTCTTCAACTCGGCACTTGGAAAGTTCTTTATGGGCATGCCTGAACATCAGGCTGTGAAGTTGCTCCTCAGTCAGAAGGCAATATTTCTGGAAGCCATTTCAACAGGGGCGGTTTTTATGGGAGCCAATACCTACATTGGAAATGCTCCAAACTTCATGGTCAAGTCTATTGCTGAGGAAGCAGGAATTGCCATGCCGAGCTTCTTTGGTTATGTGCTCAAGTACTCGTTGACAATTCTGATTCCTTCATTTTTCATAATCATGTTTATCTTTTTCTGATATAATGCCTGTATGAGGCGTTTTTTTATTGAGGAACATCCCTCTGATCTTTTAATTTCAGCTGAAGGGGAGAATTTCTGTGACCTCGTTCTGGGGATCATGGAGGGGGTTCTCTCCTCTGTGATTGATTCACGGAAGGGTTGCAGAAGAAAAGAGGAAAGGATAAAAGTTTCTTTTACCGACAGAGAGGAACTTTTTATTTCTTTGTTGAACGAGTTGATATTTCTTCTTTACTATCGTCATTACATTCCCCTATCATGTCAATATGAAATGAGAGAGGATGAGGCTACCTTTATTTTTTCCGGGTTAAAATGCCAGAAAATAAAATTCTCCCTGGAGATCAAGTCAGCCACATATCATGATCTTTTACTGGATCTTCAGGGAGAGAAAAAAGCAGCAAAGGTGCTTTTTGATGTTTGATCAGTGAACATGCCCGTGAGCAATTTCTTCTGGTGAGGCTTCTCTTACATCCACAATTTTCACCCATGCAATCAGATCTTTTCCAGCGAGAGGGTGATTGAAATCGATAACCACAGTGTCGCCGTTAATTTCCCTGATTACAAAAGGAATTGCTTCTCCTTTTTCATTGTAGGTGTAAAATTCCATACCGGGTGCAAGCTCTGTGTCAGCCGGGAATTGTGATTTTGAAACTGAGGTTACCAAGTCCTCATTTCTCTCTCCATAGGCTTCAGCAGCAGGAATTTCAATTTCCTTCTCTTCTCCAACATCCATTCCTTCAATTCCCTTTTCCAGTCCTGGAATAATTGCTCCAATTCCATGGACATAGGAAAAAGGTCCACTCACCTCCGACGAATCAACCAGTTCACCGGTGGTCAGTGTGATTTTGTACTCAAGTGTTACAACTGTTTTTGGTGCGACTTTCATCAATACCTCCTAAAAATTTTCTGATAAATAGTTTAACAGAAAGTGTAAATGTTGTAAAAATTATTTTTCAATAAGTTCCAGGAGAACCCCCTGAGTGCTTTTGGGATGAATGAAAATGGCTCTGTACCCCTCTGCACCTGTTACAGGTTTTTCACCAACTGTGGAGAACCCTTTTTCTCTCAATTCTTTTACACACTTTTCCAGATCTTCAACTTCTATGGCTATGTGGTGAATCCCTGGTCCCCTTTTCTCAATGAACTTTTTTACTGTTGAATTCTCATCTTCAGGATAGAGAAGTTCTATCCTCGTATCACCAATTTTGAGAAATCTAACAGAGATTCCTTCACTTTCCACCTTTTGCTTTTCCGACGGTCTTATCCCCAGAATTTCCGCTATTGTCTCCCATACCCCTTCTTTTTCCACTGCTATTCCGATGTGGTCTATTCTTATTGCCTTCATTTTCATCCTCCTTTGAAAGGATCTCTTCAGTAAATTTATCAAGTTCTTTCATTTCTTCAGGGGTTATTTTTCCATCCTTCATATCTGTTGCGAAGGTATTCCAGAAATTTGAAATCTTTTCCCACTCTGTCTGTCTGACAAGTTGAGGATCTGCATAGATCAGATTTACAGTCAGTCTGGCAACTTGTTCCACTTTTTTTATGAATTTCTTTCTCTCTTTAAGTGGAATTTTTTTGACTAACATTCTATCTGTCTCCATCTGTATCACCTGAGGCAGAGAGTTAATTGCAGGTGGAACAACTATGATGAAAAGAATATCTAAAATTGTAGTGGTTCCAAAGAGAAAATTGGCAAATTTCCCCTTTCTGTTTACCAGTGTTCTTGATGCGACAAAATGAGCGATTATGAGTGAGAGAGGAATAACAAAGAAAAAAGTGAAAAGATAGAAGAAGAAGGTGGGAATGGCGACTCCCAGATGAGGAAGGAGATTTATGAGGATGAGCTGCAGGGTAATCCAGATTAAAATGATCCAGAACATAACTTATATTTTATTTTCAAGCTTTTTTTTAGCAACTACAAGCGGCTTCTGTGGAAAGTCAGTGAAAAAATACTTATAATATTATAAACTCGTGAGGAGCTAGTTATGAATCTCTTTGCATCAACACTCTCATCCAGTATTACGGTTTCCTCCAGCGGACCTGTTGTGAAGCTGGTTCTTTTCATCCTTATAGCCTTCTCCGTGGTAACCTGGGCAATTATTATTGTTAAAATTTATCAGCTGAGGAAGGCAAAAAAACAGACATCTGATTTCCTTGAACTCTTCTGGGAGATCAGAAATCTGGAAAAAGTTTTTGATGAAAGTGTGAGATATAAATGGAGTCCTGTGGCTGAGGTTTTCAAAGCTGGTTACAGGGAGTTGAGAAGAATCAAGAGCAGCAGTGGTGATGACACTGTGGGTTTTGATGGAGAGGGAAAACACAGGAACAAGACAGGACTTGAAAACATTGAAAGGGCGTTGAAGAAGAGCGCCATTGATGAAACAGTGAGGATTGAGCGTTACCACACTTTTCTTGCTACTGTGGCTTCTTCATCACCTTTTATCGGTTTGTTTGGTACGGTGTGGGGTATAATGAACGCCTTTGAAGGAATAGGAAGACTCGGTTCCGCGACCCTTGCAGTTGTGGCACCGGGTATAGCAGATGCACTAATCGCAACTGCCACAGGTCTTGCCGCTGCAATTCCGGCTGTTATAGCCTATAACTACTTCAATCGTGAGGCAGAAGTTCTTGAGATGCAGCTTGATAATTTCATACTGGAATTTCTCAATATCTGTGAAAGGTACTTTATCTGATGGGTGTGAGTCCGGGAGGAAGAAAAAAGAAAAGTTTCTCCGATATAAATGTGACTCCTCTTGTGGATGTTATGCTTGTTCTTCTCATTATCTTCATGGTTACAGCTCCAATGATGCAGCAGGGTATCCATGTTGACCTTCCAGAGGTGACAACGGCTCCACTGAAAATGCCTGAAAATCCCCTTATTGTTACTCTCAGGAAGGATGGGAGTGTGTACATAAACAGCGCCAGAGTCCCTCTGAATAAGCTTGCTCAGAAGTTGCGCGTGATTCTCACTCATCGCAGAGATAAAAGTGTTTATCTCAAAGCTGACAAAGATATACCTTACGGAAGAGTGGTTAAACTGATGGGCTATCTCTACAGATCAGGAATCACCTCCATTGGAATTGTTACGGAACCGGAGAAGATAAGGTGAATGTTTATCATGATGATCCACTTCGAAAAGTATTTCTTGTTGCACTCACTTTTTCCCTTTTTATTCATCTGATCATCTTCACCGGACCGTGGAATTTTTTTCATCGTAACAGAAGAATAATATATTCGCCCTACAGGGTAAAACTTGTGGGTGGTTTGCCCTCAGCTGCAGGGGGCAAATCAGCTTCAAAGGGGAACAGGCAGAACAGCAGAAAGATGGTCAGTCATGTTAAAAGAAGTGTAACTTTACCTGCCCGGACTCGTCGAAGCAGGGTGATTTCTGTAGCAAAGAAGAAAAAGAGCAGGAGAAGCAAAACAGTAACTAAAAGCAGAAAAAAGGTTGCCAGAAAGAGTGATGAATTTAATTTGGCAAAAATAGGTAATTTCATAAAGGAGTTGAAGAAGAAAAGGGGGAAAGAAAAGGGTGCAGGTGGCGAAGGTAGAGGCGAGAAAGGTAAAGGGAAGGGAGGTGAGCTCCTGGGTGCAAGAGCCTTTTCCGTTTTGCAGAGGGCATATTTCAACGATCTTATAGAAAGAATCAAGGATGAATGGATACTCCCACCTCAGTTAAAAAATGAGAAGAGAAACCTTGTTGTAATTGTTGCCATCACAATAGCTGCTGATGGCAGAATTTTGAGGGCAGTTATTGAGAAGTCATCAGGTAATGCATTTTATGATGAAAGTGCACTGAGGGCGGTAAAGAAACTTGGTCAGTTACCGCCGCCACCTTTTAACAGAGATAAGATCACCATTGGATTGAGATTTAACCTGAGGGAGTTGCAGAGATGAAAAAAATAATTTTGGCTGTGGTACTGCTGATTATGGTTTCGAGTGCATCTGCAGATGAAAAGATTATTTTGAACATAAGTGGGGCAAATTTCAGAAGAATACCCGTTGCTGTCCCTCCGTTTCTCTCCATGGATGGGAAAAATGGCCCATTATCAAAGCAGTTTCAAAAAATTCTCACATGGGCTCTGAGTTATACTGATTTATTTGATATTATTGAAGAATCCGCCTATCTGGTAAACCCATACAAAGAGGGTGTAAAAATTGATGAGATCCAGTTTGATAAGTGGACGGCAATAGGAGCGGAACTTCTCATAAAGGGGAGTTACAGGATTGAAGGAGATAAGATAGTTGTTGAAATAAGGACTTATGATCCCTATCAGGCAAAGTTTATCTTCGGGAGAAGATACAAATTGAAAAAGAGTCTCATGAGAGAAGCCGTTTATAAATTTGTCAATGAACTTTTAGAGGAGATAACAGGGAAAAGAGGCTGCTTTGGAAGTAAGATTGCCTTTCAGTATCGTCAGCCGGGTCAGAAGTGGAAGGATATTTATGTGGTGGACATGGATGGCAGGAATCTGAAAAGACTGACTTTTTACAACCGATTTGCCATGTTTCCTGACTGGTCACCAGATGGTAAGTTTATGCTTTTTTCAGCGTTTCTAAGAAGTTATCCTGATCTCTTCATAGCTGATCTCCGTCGGGGCACAATTTCAACACTTGTCAGATCAAATTCCCAGGATGTGAGTGGGAGATTTTCACCTGATGGTAAGTACATAGCTTTCAGCTCCACAAGAAGCGGAAACAGCGAAATTTATCGAGTTGACAGGAACGGGAGAAATCTCATAAGGCTCACCTTTTCCCCATACATCGATGTGAGTCCTGCCTGGTCACCCGATGGTGAGCAGATTGTTTTTGTGAGTAACAGAGCCGGCAATCCAAATCTGTACATAATGGACAGTGATGGTGGGAATGTTCGGAGGCTCACCACAACGGGTAAGTACAACGCCTCTCCCGACTGGTCTCCTGATGGGAATTACATAGCCTTCTCCAAAAGTCTGGATGGTAGCAGATTTGACATTTACATAATAAGACCTGATGGGACGGATGAGAGGGTGGTAACTGATGGAATTGGTAGCAATGAGTATCCAAGGTGGTCACCCGATGGAAGATACATCGTTTTTTCATCGAACCGCGATGGAAGGTATCAGCTCTATATTGTGAATGTGGGTAGCGGTAAGATATGGAAAGTGATTGATTTGCCGGGGGACGCAAAGGAACCATCCTGGTCAAGGGTTATTTATTGATGAAGGTAGAAACTGCGATTATCCTTGCAGGTGGAAAAAGCAGGAGAATGGGACGGGATAAATGGTCCCTGCCCTGGAAGGGTAAGACTTTTCTGGAGCATCTGTACTGGGAACTTGCCAGTTACTTTAACAGGGTTCTTGTATCAGCGAGGGAAGATGTTGAAATTCCTTTTCAGAAAATACCTGATATAGTTGAAGCAGGAAGCATGGGGGGAATTTACTCAACTCTTGTTAACATTGGAGAACCTGCTTTTTTCTGCGCCGTGGATATGCCCCTGATGAGGGGCGAAGTGGCAAGGAAAATTGCTGATTTCTACTCTGACGAATGGGATGTGGTGGTGCCCAGGATAGGGGGCCGATTTGAAACTCTTGCAGCTGTTTATTCTCCCTCTGTGATCAGTGCCATGAAGGAACAGATACTTGCAGGGAATTTCAGGATCAGAGACCTTTTTGAGAAAGTAAGGGTGAGAATAGTCGAGGAATGCGAAATAGGTGAAAATGCACCTGAAATTTTCATAAATGTAAATACCCTTGAGGATTATGAGAAACTTACAGGAAGGGAGTTGCGATGAAGGTACTTATACCTTTTGATGAAGCAAGGGAAATTGAGCTTGAAAATGCGAAGTTGCTTCCCTGGGAGAAGGTATCACTTCTTGAAGCTCCTGGCAGGGTTGTTGCAGAGGACATAGTCTCAGACATAACTCTCCCCCCCTGGGATAATTCAGGAGTGGATGGTTATGCCATCAGAGGTGATTACAGAGAGGGGGATAAAAGAAAGATCGTGGAAATTGTTGCGGCAGGTGATTATTCAGATGTGGAGGTAACAGAAACCACAGCGGTCAAAATAATGACGGGTGCCCCTGTTCCTCCCGGAGCAGACAGGGTAATCATGGTTGAGGATACCGAAGTTGAGGGAGACTATGTGGTCCTTAAAAGGGTTATTCCTGAAGGGAAAAATATAAGGAGAAGGGGTGAGGATATTCGGGAAGGAGAGGTTGTGGTTGAGAGAGGGAAAGTTTTGAGACCCTACGAAATAGGTGAGATTGCCTCCGTGGGGAGGAGCCATATTAAGGTTTTTCGCAGAGCAACGGTTGGAATTCTGGCAACTGGCAATGAAATTGTTGATATTGATGAGAGGAGAAATGAATTTCAGATCAGAAACTCCAACGGTTACACTCTCTATTCTCAGGTGAAAGAGGCGGGTGCCATTCCCTTTATGCTTGGAATTGCCGGTGATAGTGAGGAGGAGCTGGAAGAGAGAGTAAAGGCAGGATTGCAATTTGACATCCTTGTTACCTCAGGTGCCATTTCCATGGGTGATTATGATCTTTTGAAAAAAGTTCTTCAGAAACTGGATGTGGAAATACATTTCTGGAAAGTAAGGGAGAGACCGGGTCTTCCACTTTTATTCGCCACTGCAGGGGAAACACTGATTTTCTGCCTGCCGGGTAACCCGGTTTCCACTGCGGTTATGTTTGAACAGCATGTGAGGCCCGTTCTGCTAAAGATGATGGGTCATAAAAGGATTTTTCGCCCCAGAATAAAAGCAAGAATTGATACTGATTTGAAGTTGAAAAAGGGGTTGAGGCATTTTGTCAGAGTGAAACTAACGGAAAAAGATGGAGAATGGTGGGCCTCCCTCACCGGTAACCAGGGATCAGGCATCCTCTCATCCATGGTGAAGGCAGATGGGTTGCTCGTTTACTACGAAGATGAGGAGTATAAAAGGGGAGATTATGTTGATGTTGAAATAATAAACGAGAAAATTTTTTACAGGGAGGAAGCATGATACCAGTTGTTGGAGTTGCTGGAAAGAAAAATTCAGGGAAAACAACCCTTATTGAAAAATTGGTGAAGGAATTGAGGAATCGGGGTTACAGAATTGCCACGGTTAAGCATGATGTGCATGGTTTTGAAATTGATATTCCGGGAAAGGATACCTATCGCCACAGAGAGGCAGGGGCAAGGTTAACGATTATATCTTCACCTGATAAAGTTGCCCTTGTGGAGATGAGAGAAAAGGAGATGGACCTTGAGGAGATTCTTGAAAGATTTGTGGAAGATGTTGATCTGGTTATAACTGAGGGATACAAGTCTCATCCCATTCCCAAAATAGAGGTATATGATGGGAAGGAGTTCCTTCTGAAAGATGATGAAAATCTCCTGTGTGTTGTGGCAGAGAGATTTGATGAGATGAATGTGAAAGTTTATTCTCCTGATGATACAGAAAAGATTGCGGATCTGATTGAGGAGGAGGTGATTAAGAAAAACCCCGTTCCCAACCTATGGCTTTTCATCAACGACCGTCATGTTCCTCTCAAGGATTTCATAAGAACCATGTTCTACGAGATCATCAGAGGAATGATAAAATCCCTGAAGAAGGTGGGAAAGCCGGGCAAGGTGGTGATAAAGGTGTGGTATGGGGAGTGAAGAGAATAGCTCTTTTTTGTCTTCCTTTCCTCTTAATGCTAAAATATTTCATAACCTGAACAGGAGTTAACCATGGAGAAGGTCCCCTTTGATCATTTTCCCTTTCATATGGAGATGTGGGTTCCCTTTGATGATGTGGATATGGGTGGAATAGTGCACAACAGCAAGTATCTTCTCTACTTTGAAAGATGCAGGACGAAATACTTCAATTCACTTGGTATAAAGCTTGTACCCCCGGATCCAGGGATCTTTTTTGTGGTCAAAAAGCATGAAATTGAGTATATATCTCCCGCCACATTCAACGATATACTGAAGTGTGGTGCCTCAATTTACTATCTGGGAAGATCAAGTTTTCGCTTCAGATACCTGATAATCAAGGATGACGGGAGGGAGATTGTCAGAGGAACCACAGTTGTGGTGAATATTCTTCCAGGTGAATTCAAGCCCCATCCTCTGCCTGATTGGTTCAGAGAGAAAATAGTTTCCAGAGAGGGTGAAGGTATTCTTCATATCAAAACTTGACCCTACCATTTTTGCAGTTATAATTTACAAAAAGCTTGAGAGGTGAAAATGGGCTGGAGGGAGCTGAAAATTGAAGAGTTATCCCCACGGGTTGATTTGTCACATCTGGTGATTGAGACAACTGATGACCAGATCTCTGATGAGGAGATTATAGTTGGCCAGGAGAGGGCTTTTAATGCTCTAAAATTTGGCCTTGAAACCAGAAAGAATCGTTTCCATATTTTTGTGGCGGGTGTTTCAGGTACAGGAAGGACCAAATTAGTTCTCAGATGGGTTGAAAAATACGCACGGAATAATAAAACCCCGGATGATATATGTTATGTCCAGAATTTTAAAGACAGACAGAGTCCAAAGGTTCTTTTCCTCCCGGCTGGAGAAGGGGGCAAATTCAGGGAGGAAATTGACAAACTTATAGATTCTCTGAAGGTGGAGCTTGCTCAGGCCTTTGAGAGCAGGGATTTTGAGGAGGAACTTTCAAGAATACAGCAGGAGAACAGGGAAAAGAAGGCAAAACTTTTTGATCAACTTGAAAATAAAGCAGCAGAAATTGGGTTCTCTCTTAGATGGACCAAAGTTGGAATGATGACCATTCCCATCTACAATAACAAGCTTCTTACAGAGGAAGAGTACCAGGCCCTTCCAGATGAAGTGAAAAAGGAAATAGAGGAAAAGAGAAGGAAACTTGATCCCATAATAGCTGAGTTCCTGAGGGAAGTCAAAAAGATTGATCAGGAAACCCAGGAGAAGATTGAAGAATTGAGGAAAAAAGTGGGTCTCTACATAGTGGGGACCAAGATTGAGCTTATTAAAGAAAAGTATCCATATCCCGGTGTAACTGAATGGCTGGAATCCCTCAAGGAACACATTATTAAAAATCTTCAGACCTTCATTCAACCCCCTGAATCACTTCCTTTTCCCATGAACCTGATTGCCTCTGATGTTTATACTGATTACAAAGTAAATGTGATTGTTGATAATTCTGATTTAAAGGGAGCCCCGGTTGTTTACGAGGCAAATCCCACTTATTACAACCTCTTTGGAAAGATTGAGAAGAGAGTTCAGCTCGGTGTATATACCACCGATTTCACCATGATAAAAAGCGGTGCCATTGCGAAGGCCAATGGTGGGTATCTCATAATCAATGTTCTCGATGCCCTCAGAAACTTCGGAGTGTGGGATGCACTGAAGAGGGTTCTGAAAACTGGTAAGTTGACCATAGAGGATCTTGCAGAGCAGTACAGTCTCGTTGCTACTTCGTCCATAAAACCTGAGCCCATTCCCATAGATTTAAAAGTTATTCTCGTGGGTGATCCTCTTCTCTACAGGTTGCTGTACGAGTATGACCCGGATTTTAAAAAGATCTTCAATGTTAAGGTTGAATTTGACTGGGAGATGAAAAAGGAAGATGAACTGGTTAAATCTTTTGCAAAGTATCTCAAAAACTTTGTAAAAAGTAACGACCTGCTTCCCTTTCACATTTCAGGTATTTCTGCTCTCCTTGAAGTTGGTTCAAGACTTGCAGAGCATAAGGAAAAATTCAGTGCCAATTTTAAATACCTGGACGAGATAATTTTTGAGGCTGAGCAGATTGCCGCCGGTCAGGGTAAAAAAGTTGTTGAAGAAGAGGATGTTTTCAGGGCCTTTGAAAATAGAAAGTACAGGACATCTCTCATAGCCGAAAAGATAGAGGAACTTATTGAAGAGGACACAATTTTTATTGATACTGAGGGAGAGGTGGTGGGGCAGGTTAATGGTCTGGCTGTTTATTCTCTGGGTGAGTTTTATTTTGGCAGACCTTCAAGGATAACAGCGAGAACTTTTATGGGGAGAAGCGGTGTAATAAATATTGAGAGGGAAGCACAGTTAAGCGGCCGCATCCACAATAAAGGTGTCTTAATTCTCTCGAGTTTTCTGGGTGATAGATTTGCTCAGGATAAACCAATATCCCTTAACATAACTCTCACTTTTGAACAGTCCTATTCCCAGATTGATGGTGACAGTGCATCCGCTGCCGAGCTGATAGCAATTTTGTCAAGACTTTCAGGTGTGCCGGTTAAACAAAACCTTGCCATTACAGGTTCTGTTAATCAGAAGGGTGAGATCCAGCCCATAGGTGGAGTCAATGAAAAGATCGAGGGATTCTATAGAATCTGTAAAAAGAAAGGGCTGACGGGGGACCAGGGAGTGATTATCCCGGAGGCTAATGTGAAGAATCTTATTCTTTCATCAGAGGTGAAAAGGGCTGTTGAAGAGGGAAAGTTCCACATCTACTCCGTAACCCATATTGATGACGCTGTGGAACTTATGCTGGGTAAACCTGCCGGTAAGCGAACCAGAACCGGAAAATTTCCCCGGGGATCCATCAACTATCTGGTTGATAAAAAGCTCAGGGAATATGCGGAGAACCTTATCAATTTTGGTAAGAGTACTGAGAAAAAAGGGAAAAAGAGTACGGGAAAGAAAAAGGAAAGTAAGAAATCACCAAAAAAGTAATTACTTGATTTTTTGTCCATAAGTTATAATCTGAATATGTGCTGCAGACACTTCTTTTTGCTCTGACAGGTTACCACTATTTTCTCGCATGGCTTGAGGGTTATACTCGCCAATTTTCACCTTCCCTTGCTGTTCTCATCCTGCTTCTTTATATCTCAGGTTTTTTAAAGCTTAGAAGAAGAGGGTTACTGCTATTCTTTCTCTTTTTGATGATTGTACTCCTGACTTCTTCATTCCATACCAGTAATTACATCCCGTGCGAGAAAGAGATATATGGAAAAGTGGTGGAGAGAGGAGAAAACAGTGCCATTATAAAAAATGGCGATATTTTTTATCTTTTAAAAGGTGCCTCTCCCCTTGAGGGGAAAATATTTGTAACCGGCACAGTGGTGAGCAAAAAAGGTATATGGAAAGGGTATTTTTACGAGTGTGTAATTTCGGTGAGGGAATTGTATTCGCTGAGTGACAATGATAACCCGGTAAACTGGTGGAAGGTTAGAAATGAGGCTTACATGAGCATTTCGTCGGCTGCTTTTGTAAATGGTGTGATATATGGTGACAGACGCGGACTTCCGCGAAAAGTGAAAACCCTCTTTGAATACCTTGGGTTGAGCCACATTCTTGCCATCTCTGGTCTCCATATTGGTTTTGTGGGAGGAATTCTTTATCTTCTTTTCAGGATTATACTCAGGGAAATACCACAACTCCTTGAAAGGGGAATTGTGATACCTCTTTCCCTTATCCTTTCCCTTGCAGGCACAACGGGATATTATTTTCTCTCCGGTGTGCAGATTTCTGCTGCAAGGGCACTGCTCATTTTTGCATTCTATGTGGTGTCAGTATGGATAAGGAGAAAAGTCAATCCAATTCATCTATTTCAGTTAGTCGCTTTAATGATACTGATTTTTGATCCTGGAGAATTATTCTCACTCTCCTTTCTGCTCTCCTTTTTAGCTTATGGAACCATTCTTGCTATGATGGGGCTTGGGAATAGATTCATAAAGATGAAGTACATTTTTCCTCTTATGATTTCTGGATCCATGATACCTGTCACTTCTTACCTTTCAGGTTACCTGCCTCTTTTTTCACCCTTTGCGAATCTTCTCTTTGTCCCGTTATTTGGAGTTATTCTTTTTCCATCTCTTGTGGCAGGACAGATAATTGCCCTCAGGTATCCAGGCTTCCTGAAAGTAAATGATTTTATGATCCGGAAAACCTTTTCCTTACTTGAGTTATTTAAATCAAGGTTACCCGATTACTTTCTCCAAGTGCCTCTGAATGGACTGATAGCAATGCTCTCTTTAATTTCCATTGCACTTTTCAGACTGAGGGGCAGGTTTGCCGTAGTTGTGTTGCTGTTTGGGATCGTTCAGTTTGCCGGAGCGATTTATATGCTGGAGCGGAATCCCACTCCCATTCTTGTAGAGGATGAGTATCAGCTTGATCTGAATCTCAGAATGCATGTGTCTGGTGAGAAATGGAGAAATTATATTCTGAGAAAGTGGCGTTACTACCCTTCCATGTTCAGTGTGGATAAAGGCAGAATTATTTTGAAGCAGGGTATCAGATGTCTCTCATTTTATTCTGCTGGAAATAGCTATGCTGAGGGCAGTTGTGAGCTTGGCGATGTCTTCATTGGCCTGTTTGAGACGATGGCTGAGTATCTTTGCAATGTTTACCATTATGGTGTAGGCAAGTTTGCAGTCCTGAGAGGCAACTTTTTCAAAATCTCTTCTTTCTATTGCCAGTAGAGTACAATCAGTAACTGCTTTGACAGTGGCGCTTCTCTCCTCTTCCCCGATAAAAGCCATTTCTCCGAAGAAAACCCCGTCTTCTGCCCTCAATCTTGCAAGCCTTTTGACTTTATTCTGGGTGATTCCCTCTCCAACTTTAAGCACAATGGATTTCAGAATGTCCACTGTACCTTCTTTGAGAATGTAAAGAGCGTTTCCCTTTTCCCCTTCCTGAATGATTATCTCCCCTGCAGGAACCTTTTCTTCTCTGGCGAGATTCATTATTCTGTCAATTTGATCAGGCTGAAGATCCCTGAAGAGAAGGATCTTTTCTCCATTCATACGGAAACCTCTTCTTCAACAGGTTTTCTCGAATTGATGACCACCAGCCTCTCCTTTTCATTCAGGATCCTTTCGTCAGGTGGATTGAGTTCCACATCATAGGATCTTTTCCCACCGAAGAATATCTCTGCCTCTTCAAACTGCTCCCTTATGAATTCATCTATAACACTTGAAGAATCCCCGAAAATCTCTTCAAGTTTGAGAGTATCCTGCACTCTTACTATGCCTATGAGAATCCCCTTTTTCTCATCCTCAAGCCATTTTTTTACATCAGAGATCCTTTTCCCGATGAGATGGTGGGGAGGAGTGAGTTCCCATATAAAATTCAGGGTATCCGGGTTGAGTATATCTTTTATCAATTTAGCGGCTCCGGGAGAAATGGAGGCGATTCCAAGAAGGGAGTTATCAAGTTCCCCTCTGATTATTATTTCATCTATTTTTGCCCGCCTCAGAAATATCTCATTCTCTGGACTTAGAAGTTCAGCCACAATTGGGACATCTGGTGCAATGCCCTTGAAATTCAATGACGCAAGTATTGTCCTTTCATCAGCCTTGTTGTAGCTTCCATCGTGGGTGGTATCTGCAAGAATAATTATTCTTGAAGCCTTTGAGGGATTTGCACGATGTATTACGCCTTCACTCACAAAGTTCCCCTTTATGAATTTGACCACCGTTCCCTGAACTTCATACCTTATTGCATCAATATCTTCCTGGTTCAACTCATTTATCAGGTAAAATACTGGCTTTTCCCCAAGTGACTCTCTTATAATTGATTTCAGCAGAGTTAGTCCAAATTCATTCCAGCCACATATGATTATGTGACCGGAGTCTTTAAATTTTTTCAACCCCCTTTCCTCAAGTATTTTTTCTTCCACAAACTTTGAGGCAACAGTTGCGGTAACCGCCGACATGAAAAGGAGACTCACAACCATTAAAAGGGATGATAGAGCTTTCCCCGTGGCAGTTACAGGTACAGCGTCTCCATAGCCCACCGTGGTTGCAGTAACAATTGCCCACCAGAGTGTTCTGAAAATGGAGGAAAAGTTCTGGTTTCCGGCACCAGCTTCAGCAATGTGTACTGCATATGCAATGAGAAAGAAGATAAAAACATAGATGAGAAAAGCCTGAAATAATCTTGATCTTTTCAGATCACTCCAGTTCACACTATCCCCGTCCGGATAAGGGATTCCCTGTCGGCAAATAGTTGCCTCAATTCTTCCTCTCTTTTCTCCTTGTACTGGTAGGTTATCTCAAGGACCTGGGGGTATGTCATTATCATTTCCTGAAACTTTGCGGCTGAGAGTTTGAAAAGACCCGTTCTTTCCAGAGTCGTGACCGTGGCGGTGGTGGGTCCCTGGGTGAGTAGAGAAATTTCACCAAAGAAATCCCCCGCTCCTAATGTTGCCACTTCATACACCTTCCCGGTTTCATCTCTCCTGGTAACTCTCACTTTTCCAAACATGATTATGTAGAATCCATCTCCCTCTTCACCTTCTCTGATTAAAATTGTGTTTTCCGGCACTTCGTAGAATTTGAAATTTTTAAGTATTTCCTTTCTCTCTCGGGGGTCAAATACTCTGAAAAATGGAGATATTGCCAGCATGGTATCAAGTATTCTCTCTTTGTAAAATTCCACCAGAACTTCTGCTACTGATGGATGTTTTTTCAGTAATTCTTCAAGGAGGTCCTCGCTGAATTCAAGCACCGCAACATCCTCAGCCGCCACAACTGAGGCACTCCTTCTGTCACCTGTGAGAAATGCGAATTCTCCAAAGAAGGACCCTTCTTCCAGAGTTGCAAGTTTTACCGGACCTTCAGGGGTGTTTTTGATAACGTATACTCTTCCCTCCACGATAATGTAAAAACTTCTGCCTGTATCACCCTCTCTGATTATGAGATCCCCCCTGGAGAATCGCTTTAACTGGATGGAATCCACTATGTCGGAAAAACAGTCTCTGTTACACTGAGAAAAGATGGGGTATGATGGAAGTTTTGAAATCAGTTCCTCCTTCTCCCCAATTTCGATATTCACCTCTTCGTCGAGTCCAAGCTCTTTTATGAAGGAATCTACATCTTTCTCTTCTTCCAGGTCAATTTCTATTTCCTCTTCACTTTCTTCCGGTTTTTCTTCCTCCTTCACCTCTTCCATTTCAAGTTCTTCAAGATTGACTTTTATTTTTTCCTCTTCTTTTTCAGCAGGTGATATTTCCTCAGCCATTTCTTCTTTCCTATGCTGGATTTTCTCAAGAAGTGTTCTGGATGAAACTGCCATTGTCTCGGCAGGTTCCTCACCCTTTTCTGCGTAAAGTTCCACCAGAAGTTCCTTGACGTCCTCTGCTTCCGGTTTTATTTCCAGAATCAGTTTGTAAACTCCTATTGCCTTCATCAGAAAACCTTTCTGGGCATACATCTGAGCCGCTTTTTTGTAAGCTCTAACTGCCTCATCATTTCTTCCCAGCCTGAGAAGAGTGTCACCGATTTTCTGATGAAGAGAAATATCCTTCGGATCAAGTTTGAGAGCTTCGTTGAAATAGTGAAGCGCCTTTTCATACTTCTTCTTCAGAAAAAATTCATACCCTTTATCTTTCAGTTTCCTTGCTTTCATGACTCCCCTTTCAGAAGTGTGCAATTAAAATATAGATAAAACTCCATGAATTGTCAAATCTTAACTATTCCCTTTCTCAAAAGGCCTCTCTTTTCAAAGGCTCTCCTGGATGTGGTGTAGATTGAAAGAACTATGCTGATGTTTGTTGCTGCGAAAACTGCTATCATTAAGGCAATCTGGTATTTTATGGCTACCATTGGTGAGGCTCCTCCAAGGATCTGGCCGGTCATCGTTCCCGGAATGGAAACTATTCCCATGGTTGCCATGGTGGCAATGGTTGGACTTATGGCAATCTGGATGGAATTTCTGAGATAGGGAAGTACCGCTTCAAATTTGTTCCCAAAGGTTATAAGTCTGTATATGTATCTTTCCTTTTCGTGTGCGATATCCTTGTAGAATGTGGAAACTGAGATTATGATACCTCTCAGAGAATTTCCAAGGATCATTCCTCCTATGACCACGAGATATTTTGCACTGAATATTCTGGTGACATCTATTACAAAGCGATTAAAGTAGAGTGTTATGGTGTAGATACTTATTGAGTATGATAGAAGGATTGGTACGAGAAAAACCTTTCGGTTCAGGTTACTTCGCCTGATTGCTTGAAAGGTTGCAACAATCATCATAATGAGCAGCCAGAGAATATTTACAATTGCGCTGTCATACTGAAAGAGATATTTGAGATAGATCCCCATCAGGAAGAGTTGAATGGTCATTCGGGCTGCCGAGAGAAGGGTTTCCTTTATGAGAGGTAACTTGATGTAAGAATAGATGATGACAGGAATTATTAGCAGAAGGAAACAAAGCATCATTGAGAGAATGGAGATATCTTTAGCTCCCCCCATTGTTAACCTCCATTACTCTGATGTTATTAACACTTTCCCACTCTCTGTCGTGGGAAATTACAACTGTGGTTTTACCCAGTTTGCCGATGAAATCAGCCACTTTCACCTTCAAATCCTCATCCAGTGCTGAGGTTGGTTCATCAAGTAGAAAAATATCTCTGTCAAGCAGAATGGCAGTTATGAGAAGTATTCTCTGTTTTTCTCCACCGGATAACTCTGAGAAGTCCTTCTGGAGAGTCTCCTCAGGGAGCTGGAAAAAGTCAATAAGTTCCTTCAGCTTTTTCCTCTCAAATTTCTTCTCCCTTTCCAGAATCTCCTCGATGGCTTTTTCTGTGTTCTCCCTCAATATATCTGGATTCTGAGGGACATATGAGATTTTCCTCCTTATGTAAGGAAGATTTTTCAGAGAGAGTTTTTTACCACAAATTCTGACTTTTCCCTCCACAGGTTTCAGCAGGCCCATGATAGTGTAGAGAATGGTTGTTTTCCCTGTTCCTGAGGGACCTTTTATGAGTAGTACTTCCTGTTCATAGACTGTGAAGGAAAGATTTTTGAATAGTATCCTATCTTCATAACCAATTGTTACATTTTCAAATTCTATTACAGGTTTCATCTGTCACCTCAGCTGTTCAATTCCAGTTTTCAGAAGAAAGAGAGCCAGAAGTACAAGGAGAACGCCAGTTGTTTTGATAACATAAGTGAAGGTCTTGCCTTTTAGAAATTCTTTTGATTTCGCAGATATGGCAGATATGAAGATTTTCACATTGATCATCACGAGATAAAATATGGCAACAAAGATGTATCCACCACAGTGAGTTTCATTGTTGCCTTTCAGAAAAATGGGTCCCCCAATGGTTGTCCAGAAGAGATAGGGACTGGGACTGAGAAAATTCGTTATGATCCCCTTCTGCAGGGATCTGGTCCTCTGAAGGTTGAGCTTGATCTGACCGTTAAACTTTATATTTTTAATTCCCAGAGTCGTAACATAAACTGCACCCACAAGAGATATGATGCCAATGATTAGGTGACTGTTTATGTGGGATAGAAGTAAAATCGTTATTGGTACTATAATGATATCAGTAAAGATGGGAGCAAAGCAGATTTTCAAGCCTGATCTGAAACCGTAGAGCAGAGTTTCTGAAATAATCAGGGCTGTCAGGGGTCCGGGAGAAAATCCCGCAGAAATTCCCAGTGCAATTCCAATTAAAAGATATTCAACCATCTCCAATCTCAATCAAAGCAATTTCCGACCTGCTCAGGAATCTCATGGGTGGACCCCATGTTCCTGTGCCGGATGTTGTATATTGTAACATCTTACCATATTTTTTCATTCCACAGCAGTTTTTGTAATAGAGAAAAACAAGAAGTTCCATTGGTGGGATCTGCCCTGCATGGGTGTGACCCGAAAGCATTAGATCAAATCCTGCATTCTCTGCTTCCCTCCATAGGGTTGGGGAGTGGTGGAGAAGGATTTTGAAGTTACCATCAGGAGCGTTTCTGACAACAGTCAGGTCGGGTTTTCCCGTCCCAAGATATTTCCCCGATTCATCATGAATACCGCAGATTGTTAGAGTGTCAAAGGTGACGCATCTGTTTTCAAGGAGCTCTATACCCGTTTCTCTACAGAATTTGTGGAAATTTTCCAGACCGCTGAAATAATCATGATTGCCTGGCACTGTTAAAATGCCATATTTTGAACTTAAATTTTTCAGAGACTCAATGTATTGATTAATGCATTTTCCATGACAATCTATCAGATCTCCAGTAATAAGTATAAGATCAGGTTTCAGGGGATTCACCCTTTCCACAATTTCTTCAAGCCATTTTACCTTTTTCAGGTATCCAAGGTGTAGATCTGATATCTGGACAATTCTGTATTTCCCTTTCACTTTGTCAGTGTTTATCTGTATCTGCCGAACAATGGGAGGGAGGAAGAGTTCTCTGAGGGAATAGGTGAAAATTAGAATTATTATGAGAGTTGCGTAAATTGTGAGGGATCTCAGGTCGCCTCCTGCGAGGAAATACACAAGGTCTTTCAAAACATAGAAGGAAGCCGATATCCCCAGAAAACCCATATATATTGAACCTGTCAGTGTAATAAAGTTAAATGCCCTGTAATGGCGTGCAATCTCACCAGCAGGGAATAGAAGTGCAAGGATTAAGGCGGGGATCAGCAGATTTTCAATATGAATTTGAAGGAGGACGGTGAGGTTGTAGAGGAGGTAGTAGTTTCCAGCTATGTATATAGAGGTTAAAATGAAAACTGTCAGCGAAAGAAAAAATTTTTTCATAAGATTTGTTTTTATTATAACTTAGTTTAAAATATTAAGTATAGATATATTTTAGTCAAGGGGAGGTAATTTGAGTAATCCAGGTAAAATCAGAAGGAGGTTGCTTATGAAGGGAAGGAGATTTTTGGTTGTATTTATTCTTTTGTTGATTGGTTTTTTTGTGTTTCAAGCTGTTAGAAGTGGTAAAAACCCTGTTAATCTTGTAAGTGAAAACTATAAGTTAGCTGAAAAAAAAGATAATGCTATCAGAGTAACGGGATTACATATCCCCTTTGTAAAAAATGTTGGTCAGTTTGATAGAACTATCAAATACTATGCTGATATTTTACCTGGATCAGTAAGGATATCACGGGAAGGAAATATTATTTATCTACTTAAGGGTAGTGATGGTAGAATAGTCAAAGTTGTGGAGAAATTTGGAAACTCCCTTACTCCCTCAGATGGAAAGAGATCTGTAACAAGAGTTAATTATTTTTATGGAAAAAATTCTTTTCATGATGTGCCTTCCTTTGATTCTGTCTCTTTAAAGGGCGTTGCTGACAGAGTTAACCTTGAGTTAAAGGCATATCAGGGAAAAGTTGAGAAGATCTTTGAAGTTTTGCCCGGTGGCAGTGTAAGTGATATCAGAGTTAAGGTAAAGGGTGCAAAGCTGGTTATAGAAGATGACCAATTAATTCTTCTTACTGAAAGTGGAAAATTCGCATTTTCTGTGCCGAAAGTTTACCAGAAGGTGGATGGTAAGTTAGTGTATTTTAAGGTGAAATACGGATTGTTGAATGATAGTGAGTATGGTTTTAGTGTTGGAAAGTATGATAAAAGCAAGCCTCTCTATATTGATCCTTTTGTCTATGGAAGATATGTTGGAGCTGGTGAGGTTAACCCATGCTCAGAAGATGCCTGTGGAAAAGAAGGGGGAGAAAAAATTATTTCTTATGGAGATTATCTCTACATAGCAGGGTATTCTTATGGGGATACACCACTGAGAGGCAACGGGTACGAAAAAGATTACTCTGGGAGTGGGGATGCTTTCGTATTGAAGATTAAAAAGGACCTTTCTGACATTGTTTCCTCAACTTATCTTGGTGGCACAAAAAAAGATGTGGCAAAGGATCTGCTGATAGATGGTAACGGGAATGTTGTAGTTGCAGGTTATACCTCTTCACCAGATTTCCCTATTACAACCATGAAAAATCATAATGGTGGAAATGATATTTTTATTGCATACCTGGATCAGAATTTAAGTAATTTAAATTTTTCAACATTGATCGGTGGCAGTGGTAATGATGTAGTTAATGCTATAGCTTATTACGATGATTCTCTTTTCCTATCGGGTAAAACAGATTCTCCAGATTTCCCTGTGGAAAGTGGATACGATAACGAGATCAGTGGTGGAACAGACGGATTTGTAATGAAACTTGGCAGTGATCATAATATTGTTTCTTCTACTTTTCTCGGTGGAAAAGGTGATGATGAGGTGAAGGATATGACCATTATCCCTGGTGGAGATGTTGTTGTAG
>JALSQH010000009.1 GCA_026985515.1 bacterium | reverse complement strand
GTGTGAACAATCTGTTTTCCATCTCCTCCACATCTCTGGCAGAAACACCGAGCTCCTTCGCCACATCTTCCGACGAAACCTGTTCTCCAGCCTGTAACATAAGTGCGTTTTTCGTTGGTCCAAGTTTGTAAATCAGCTTCCTTTCAAGTTCCGTTGTCCCCATCCCCACAATTTTCATGTTTTTCAAAATATATCTCTGGATGTAGGCGCGTATCCACCACACAGCGTAGGTGATAAACCTGTATCCTTTATATGGATCAAATTTCTGAAGAGCAGTCATCAACCCTATGTTGCCCTCCTGAATAAGATCAAGAAGTCTCACACCATAATTCCTGTATTCCATTGCAATTTTCACCACAAACCTCAAATTGGAAAGGATCAATTTCTTTGCAGCTTCTGGATCCTTTGTTTCATAATACCTTCTGGCAAGTTCAAACTCTTCTTCCGGTGTTAAGAGAGGAATTTTTTCAATTTCCTTAATGTATTTCTGGAGTGCTTTATCTTCGTACAGTACCGGGAATTGCTTCATGTCTTTTAGGACTCCTCTTCCATTAAAATTGTTCTTCTTATTCGATGAGATCTATCCGATTAAGGGTAAACTCCTTCTCAAAGGGGACACCAATCATAGGTGTGTTTCTGAAAAGCATCATCAGATCAGTTGAGAATTTCATATCTCCTTTGACTACTCTCAGTTTCATTCTGTATTCATTTGAACTGAAGGGCAAAATTATTTGAGCGAGGTAACTCCACTCCCCGTTGAGAAGAAAAGGCACAAATGTATATTCGTACCAGTTTTTTCCGCTCTTTTCTTTGATGTAGAGGGTTACCTTTAAATCGGGTAAGAAAGTTGATTCTGACAGGTTTCCTATTCTTTTTGCAAATTTTGCAGTGAAGACAAAACTCAGATCAGCATCTTCTCTAACCGGTAGAAATAGCTCACCACTGTACCTTAATCTCATGGGTGGATAAACTGTGAGGGAGTATTCTATCATTTCATCAGCAATACCTGAAAAAATTACATGTGGGTGAAAATCTTTGGGAATGTCAATTACACTTGAAGAGCAGGAGAAGAGGAACAAAAAGATGGGCAGGACCAAAAACTTTTTCATCATTTCCCTCCCACACTCTCAATGAGTTGATTCATGATACCAAGAAGATCCAGTCTGGCATCCCTCGCCACAGCATAATTCTCTGAAAGCACAGCAGATTTCCATATATTGAAATCGTTGTTAAATGTCGAAAAGGCATCCCCACCCAATCTCTCAAAAACCCAGTTTCCAGCAAGTTCCACCAGACCTGAAACAAAGTTCAGGAAGTAGGATTCACCCTCTTCGCTTCTGTCCATGTAATAAGAAATAGCCTCTCTCAAAAATGAGAATACATAAAAAACAGGTTCAGTTGATGGATGAGAGTAACTTGTAAGAGACTTCTCCCATGATTCTGTATTAAATGATATTTCCTCAGCAACAGGTTTGAAAAAGTAAAGCAACCCTTCAGCTTCGCTTAACGCTTCATAAGTGGCTGAGGTTACATCTCTGTAATATCTATCTCCTGCACAGTTAAGCAGTAACCCCCAGCTTCCAAGAATATTTGCAAGGGGATCTTCACCCATCAACACTTCAATTCTTGCACTGTACAGAAGAGAATCCCATTCATCTGACTTTCCACATTTACCCAGCAAACTGTAAAAACCCTTTCCCCAAACCCAGATCTTTTCAACATCCTCATAAGATGTGACAGTTCCATGAAGAACTTCCTTTATCGCATAAAAACTCAACGCCTTCAGAATCATTCTTGCAGAAGTTTCCTTTCCTTCTGCAAGAAAATTAGAGGCAAGAGAGATAAGCTGCTTCTCATCATTATCCTCAAAAATGTATCTTTTCTTTAGAAGGGTGATATCATTTGCAAGAGTACTTCCACTGTCATTCCCAGCCTGCACAATTACATTTACTATCCTGAGGATATCTTCATGAAAATCCCAGGGATAGAAAATCCCACTTATTCTTTTCACTGAATGCTGTTTCCATACAAGGGTAGCATCACTCACTGAAATTTGATAGAGGGTCACCATATAAGTTGAATCGAGTATGGATCCTTCATCCTCAATTTCATCCTTCACCATTCCCCTATCGGGACCTATTACCAGTACCATTTTATCAGCTGATTCCAAATACTCCTCTCCTATGGTGGCACAGTACACGAGGCCATACTCACTTATCAATGCAGGTAAAAGAGCAGTTTCATAAATTCGCTCATTTTTCCTGAATAACTTAACATTCACCTTCAGGAAAGGAAGGAAATCTATTTCAAAACCTGGAACTTCAATCCATGGTTTTACAAGAAGATAATTTTCACCTTCAAAGGCCAGATCAGGGGAGGAGAGATAAAAAAGTTGAATCCTGTTTCCCCCACTCCATTTTATTATGTTTCCACTGGCAAAAAGCGATAAAGGGAAAAGAAAAAGTAACCAGAATATCTTAGAATTTCTCACCTGCCACCCCCTCTCTTACCTTTTCCTTTTCAAATTTTCTTATCAGGTCAGGTAGATATTCAAGGGTTGGAATGTAATTAACACCTGAAAATTTCCTCCCCACTGTAACAGTGTACACTCCGGCTCTCGTTCCTGTCTCCACATCAATTTCAGAATCACCAATATAAATGATTTCATCCCTTTCTGCTTTCCATTTTTCCATAATAACCTTTAAAGGATAGGGATCGGGCTTGGGAAATTTCACCTCATTTGCAGGAAGAACAATATCAAACAAATCAAGCAGATTAAAGTGTTCAAGCACAGGTCTGGTGGATATTCCTCTATTGGTTACCACTGCCAGCTTTTTCCCAGATTCTCTTAAACGATTGAGAATTTCAGGAACCCCGGGTTTTAATCTGATCATTTTGAATAATTTCCTGAAATCAAAATTTTTCCTGAATTCCCTTGCCTTCTCCCTGTAAGACTCATCGGGGAATAACCTGTTGGTTATTTCTTCTGCAGGCAGGGTGTAGAACCAGTATGCATGATCTTCGGGAAATTCCAGTCCCAGATATTTAAACAGTTCTCTGTGGTATGCAACAATTGAATCTTTTGAATCAATCAATGTTTCATCAAGATCAAAGACAACACCTTTAATGGTGTTTCCCATGTCCTTCTCCATGTTTATCACTGTGCCATTCAACTGTCACAAGATTTCCGCTCAAATATCCTTCAACTACTTCTCTTATCTTTCCAGTAACTCCCCTTATTACCTCTATACCCAGAGAAGAGAAGAAATCAACTGCCTTTCCACCCATACCCAGCGCCAGAACAACATTTACTCCCTGCTCTTTAAGCCAGTGAGGAATATCACCGGGCCCATGATCTGAAAAGGGTACAGGAACAACTTCCACATTCAATATTTTCCCCGTATCACTCACATCTATCAAAGTATAAAATTTTGCCCTCCCAAAGTGTTCATTTACGCTACTGTTCAGTCCCCTGTCATCCTCACTTGGAATAGCGAGTCTCATGATCCTCATTACAAACCTCCTTCTTTAACCAAAACTCCTCATGGCAATTTTCTTATTATTTTAACACAAAAGTAGAGAATTGAAAGGAAGAGGTTGATTCTACCTATCCGGCTGTTCTGCTGGAGGGAGATTTCTGTAAAAATCTGAATTCATAAAATCTTTATAGTTACTGACCGGTGTGGAACCATTTAATCCTGCATTTTCCCCGATCACGAATATTCTGTCATCGGGTACACCTGCATTTTGATAAGCCTCAATATCAGATTCAGCATTTCCATGAGCCGCGACAATCTTCCAGCCTAAATCATCCACTATATGGGTAAGAAATTCAGTTTTGTATCTTGCAGCAGATTCACCATATACAAAATTAGTAGCAGTATGAACAGCTCCTTCCGGGTATCCCTCTGCAATGAGCCATGATTTTGTTAAAAGATCAAGTGCCCTGGGCCTCGCAGTGAGGTAAATTATATAGTAACCCTTCCTGGCATAGCCATTCATCACATCCACAGCACCATCCCAGCTTTGAGGTATATATGAAGGATCCTGCAACTGTAAAAGGACCTGATTATCATCGATTGTCAATGTCCCATCAATATCCGTTATAACAAATTTCGAACCTTCAGGATGCTGCATAACAAGCTGGGTTGTACATGTTGCATCCCCCTCAACAAAAACATAAAATCTGTAATTTCCCCACTTTTCAAGAATTTCGCCAGGCACCTCTATATTGTAGTTTCCATCACTATCTGTCAGAGTTCTTCCAATCATCTTCCATTTTTCACCATCATACCACCATACGCTGACATACTCATCTGATAAAGGAGATGAAAGCGATATTCCATTTCCATATCCAATTACTCCTTTCAGGACGATTGATTCTCCTCTCTTATTGGAAAGAATGTCAGGGGCAAAATATCCAATTATTCCCCCATTTTTCGCCTCTTTAACTACAGATGGATGTCTGAAAGATGATGCCTCTAATTTAAATGGCAAATTTCCTCTATCAGGATAGGGACATTCAAAAACACTTTTTTGAACATATCTTTCACTACCAATCCAGTCTGCATTAGGTTTACCTTTCCGACAACCCCCTGTAACGATGAATATAGAGAGTAAAAATCCAAGAAACCATACTTTCCTCATCTTATCCTCCTAAAAAATTCCGAATTGCAGTTGCAATTCAAAACTGTCTCCTATAAGTGGATCTCCATTCAGGTCTGTTCGGGGACCTTCAAGAAAATTGAAAATTGAATAAATTGCTTTCAATTCAAGATTGTGTTTTGCAAAGTAAAAGTTTAAACCAAACTGATATCTCTCCCTCGCTGCATCATCAGGTACCTTCCACTCCTTCATGGTTATACCATTTATTTCCTTCTCCACAAAACCATCACTTCTGTCATTGTTGTCGTACCTCTCATACCTGAAAACAGGCTCAACAATATTTAAAAAGGGTTCAATATATCCAAACTGAACAAACCATCCTTTCTGACTGAAAGGTTTAAAGGATGTGTCGTTGCCAGTTCTCAATCTATTTGAAATTGCATAGGCACCTGTCATTGAAAATCCTCTGAATTTTACCATTAAGTCCGCGGTATATCTTATATTCCTGTTATGAAATTTTGAGCGCGAATCATCAGGATTATAGGCATATCCAACACCTATTCTGATCTTCCAGTTTCTGACCCTCTCCAGGTCAGAAGAATCTTTAAAATTAAAATATCCAAAAGGAGAAAAACCAACCCTGAAAGTGAAGAGATATTTTTCATTAATGTTAACCTGCTGACCGGTGCCTTCTCCGTTGAATACTCCTGCAAAATAATCTATTTTAAGCAAAGAAATTTTACCTTTAATTGCGGCACCCCTGTCCCTTTTAAAAGAAAGAGTGGACAAAAAAGGCTTACTGGTAAACTGACTCCTGCATTCAGAAATTTCATTCGTTTCGAGGAAAGGTACCTTAAACTGACCGACTCTCAGGACAAGTTGAGGTAAAAATTCAATATCAATGAAAAGATCGTTTAACTCAAAAACCCCTGTGGAAATATTTGCCACACTTTTCAGAATAACCTTTCTATTCATAAACTTACTTTCAACCTTTCCCCCAACCTTGGCCTTTCCAAAAAAGAAACCGTTCTGATCATACCTGTTAAATGAAGTGTTTCCCACAACTCTGTATCCAGGCTGAAAAAATACCACAGGATGAAATTTAATGTCCTTCACCGGTCCGGTAACCTGTAAGGAGTAAGAATACAGGTAAACGGAAGAAAGGAGACTCAAAAAAGCAAGGTAGCACAGAACTCTCTTCATTTTATCATCCTTTTCAAGTTTCAGTAAAATTATATTAATCTTCGGATTAACTTCAATTTTCTATCTTGACATTACCAGACCATAATCATAGAATAAGTTAAAATGAAGTTAAAAAAGTCTGAAAAGAAAAAGAAAATTATTCTTGAAGCAGCTATCAGAGTCTTTGCAAGAAAGGGTTTTGATAACACGAGGATTTCCGATATAGCAAGAGAGGCAAAGGTCGCATATGGTCTTGTGTATCATTATTACAAAGGCAAGGACAAAATTCTGCATGTAATATTCACCGAAACATGGAACATTTTCCTCAAAGTCCTTGAAGAGATATTCAGCGATGACACAATAACCTTTAAAGAAAAGATCTACAATCTCGTTTCTTTCCTTATAAATTCATACGTAAATTTTCCAGAATTAATAGAGGTAATCATCATTGAAGTTATCCACTCTAACAGAATTAAGAGGAAAGAATACCTGAAAGGGTTTATGAAATCTTTTCTCATTGTTGAAAAAGCTCTTAAGGAACATTCAGAAAGGAATGAAATCAAAAAAGATATAAATTTAAGGCTAACAACAATCATGATCTTTGGTTCTCTGGAAATGATTTTTTCAGGTTTTGCTTTAAAAGGATTGGCCATTGAAGATTTTGAAAATGAAGATGAACTCAAAGAGAAAATTGTGGATTTAGTTATGAAGGGTATTGCTGTAGAAAATGGATAAAAAAATCTCTCTCAAAATATTTCCATATCTTGCAATTTTTCTCATTCCTGTTCTTTATTTTGACAACAGAGTTTCAACTGAATATTTCTGGTCAAAGGCTTTCTGGCTCAACCTGCTGGCGTATGGAGGAATCCTTTACTGGCTTATCGATTCACTTAAAAAAGAGAAATGGTCTTTCTACATTGGTAAGACCACAATTCCTGTTACCCTCTTCATAACTCTTGCTGCCCTTTCGCTTCTCTGGAGCTACAACTACTATAAAGGAGCTGAATTGATTTTAAAGGTGGGGGGTAGTGTTGGTATTTATTATTTGATACTGAACAGTTTTGAAGACAGAAAGGATATCATTTCTTTCATTGAAATTGCATTTGTCGCAACCTTTATAGTCATCCTTTATGGTCTATTGCAGTACACTCAGATTCTTTACCTTCCAAAGGACCAGTATGGAGAGAGTGACCCTTCCTCCACAATAGGATTAACAAACTTCGTTCTCCACTATGTAATAGTTCTCCTGCCTTCTTATATTGGTCTTCTTGGAGTTACAAAAAGCAATCTGAAAAGAGTCCTGATTCTCTCAGGTATGCTCCCTCTTTATTACTACTTTTTCATTGCCAAAAACAGGGCAAGTCTTCTGGGTGCAATAGTGGAAATCATTTTTGCCATATTTATTCTCATTCTCTATGTGAGAATAAAAAGGAAAAAACTACCATTTTCAACTGCAACTATTGTGTGGTTCACAATTTTATTCATTGGTGGTGCTTATCTTATCCTGTTCCAGACCGAAAATGGAAGAAAAATAAGAAAGAAATTTTCCACGGTTATACACTTCGAAACAGTCAAGGATGATTCAATCAGATTCAGACTGGAAACATGGAGCAGGGCACCTCAGATAGTGAAGGAACACCCATTTGGACTTGGACTGGCAAATCTTGAGATATACTTTCCACTCTATTACACACCCTATCTCATCAATATGACTCTTCACAACAATACAAGAGTGGTAAGAAGCCACAATGACTACATACAGACACTTGTGGATCTTGGAATTGAGGGATTTCTCATCCTTCTCTGGATAATTGCAGCCATAATCATGATCTTCTGGACTCTCGTGAAAAAAATAACAGAATGGGATGATTTCTGGCTTTTCTGGTCAATTTCAACGGGAATTGTGGGCTTCTTAACTGTGATGTTCTTTTCCTTCCCTCTGCAGGAACCAACTGCTTCTCTCTACTTCTGGAGTTTTCTGGGCCTGCTGGAGGTAATGCACAGAAATTACGCAGAGAAAAGAAGGTTTATTTCTGTGAAAAGTACAGCTGTGAGAATTGGACTCACCACATTTGCAACTTTCATCTTTCTGCTAACCGTAATTCTGTCGTTTCGAGGATGGAAGGCAGAGGTATTTTACAAAGAAGCAAGACTTCTGAAATCCATCAGAAAGTGGGATTATTCCAAGATACTCCTTGATGACGCTATTAAAAACAATCCCACCATGGAAGGTTTCTATTACGACAGGGCTGTGAGTCTGATAAAAATGGGGCAGATGGATGCTGCCCTGAGAGACCTTGAACAGACTGCCAGAATGGTTCCATACTACGGCATCGGCAGACAGCAGTTGGGTTACTTCTATTATCAGATGGGCAATTGCGATAAAGCTCTACCTCATCTTCTGACAGCATACAGAATATACTACACTGCACCATTAAAATACGCCACATACATTCTTTCATGCTACATAAAGAAGGGTGAAATAAAGAAGGCTATTGAGTTTGGAGCTGAAGCTTACAAAAGAGCAACCTCAAAACTAATGAGAATTCAGAGGAGAAACATAAAATACAGGAAGAAATACTATAAAAAGTACGCCGAGTTCCTCCAGGCTTTAGGGGATGTATATACTCTTTCAGGGAAATATGAGCTTGCCGCAAAGATGTTCGAAGATTCCCTCAAATACAGAAAGACACCTGACGCAATGATAAATCTCGGATTAACACTGATAAGGCTCGGTAACTACAGCAGGGCTGTCACTGTCCTCTCAGATGCCGTCACCATGAAACCTGGTTCAGCGAAAGCCTGGTACAATCTTGGAGAGGCTTACTACAGGTTAGGAGAAAAAGAAAAGGCCCTTAATTCTCTGAAAAAAGCTTTTATCCTTGACCCAACGCTGAAATTAAAAGCTGAGAGATCAAAACTCTTCAAAGACTTTCCCGAACTTCAAAATTTCCTCAAAAAATAAAAAAACCCTCTCCCGAAGGAGAGGGAAAATGCTCATTTTAATCTCTTCTTTAATCAATATTCTCCACAATCATAGCCACTGCTTCACCACCACCAATACAGAGCGAAGCAACACCATACTTTTTATTATACCTCTTCAGGGCATAGAGAAGAGTTGTAAGAATTCTTGCTCCACTTGCCCCAATTGGATGACCTATTGAAACTGCCCCACCATGAACATTTACCTTTGCAGGATCAAGACCAAGTTCCCTTATGGCAAGAAGAGTGACAACCGCAAATGCCTCATTTATTTCCCAGAGATCAATGTCTTCAATTTTCATACCAGCCTTTTCAAGAACCTTTTTAATGGCATAGACGGGAGCTTTCGTGAAGTACTTTGGTTCAGTTGAAGCCTGAGCATGGGCAATTATCCTTGCCATTGGCTTCAAATTCATTTTTTCAGCCACCTCCTCAGCAACCACAACAACAGCTGCAGCGCCATCATTAATTGATGATGCATTGGCAGCTGTTACAGTACCATCAGGTGTAAAGGCTGGTTTTAGTTTAGGAATTTTATCAAATTTAACATTTCTGGGACTTTCATCTTCTTCCACCACAATTACTTCACCTTTCTTTCCAGGTACCTCTACCGGCACTATTTCATCCTTGAACCATCCTTCGTCCATGGCTTTAAGAGCCCTTCTATAGCTTTCAGCAGCAAATTCATCCTGCTCTTCCCTGGAAATGTTACACTCCTTAGCACATATATCAGCCGCCTCTCCCATATGAAAATCATTGTAAACATCCCATAACCCATCTTTAATCATAAGATCAACCAGTTCCCCATTCCCGAGTCTATATCCGGTTCTCGCTTTATGCAGCGCATACGGAGCAAGGCTCATATTTTCCTGACCACCTGCCACAATGATGTTTGAATCCCCTGCAGCAATTATCTGCTCAGCAAGCATGATGCTTTTCAAACCTGAGCCACAAACTTTGTTAATTGTCATTGCAGGCGTGGTTACAGGTAATCCTGCAAAAATAGTTGCCTGCCTTGCCGGTGCTTGACCCTCTCCACCTGTAATGACATTCCCCATTATTACCTCATCCACCTTTTCCGGTTCAATTCCTGCTCTCTTTATGGCTTCTTTGATGGCCACAGCTCCCAGTTTTGGGGCAGGAACACTGCTGAGTCCTCCCAGAAATGCTCCAACCGGGGTTCTGGCAGCAGAAACAATTACACTTCTCCTTCTACTCATTTAATACCTCCGTTTCTTTTTCTATCATTTTCCTTTTAAAGGAAAAGAAGTCAAATTTAACCCCTAATCTCAATTAAGATATTTTGGGGAGCTAAAATTTATCATTTTTAAAACACACTCAATATCCTGCCGTCACTCCAAAAGTGACGGCAGGTGAGGTCTGATTTACAAGTAAAAAAGAGAGACGCTGGACTAACCAGCTTTTTTATTTGAGAATTACTGCTCAACGGTAGTATTTCCTGCCCAGTTCCTTTATTTCCTCCAGTGCTTCAGGATTCAGAAGGGAACTGAGATCTCCTGGATCCTCTCCAATATATGCAGCTCTTATTGCTCTCCTTATCACTTTGGCATTACGTGTTTGAGGCAGCTGCGAAACAAAGTGTACATCCTTTGGAGCAAGAGCCTTCCCCATCTCCTTAACAATCAGGTCTTTTATTTCCTCCTTTATCTTCTCTCTGTCTTCAGCTCCCTCTTTTAAAACTGCAAAGACAACCACAACCTGCCCTTTCACTGGATCAGGTACACCCACAGCCGCAGCCTCAACCACAGCTGGATGTTCAACCACGATGCTTTCCACCTCTGCAGGACCGAGTCTTTTACCTGCCACTTTTATGACATCGTCGCTTCTTCCAAGTATGTACCACAAACCATCCTCATCTACTGCAGCCCAGTCACCATGAACCCATACATCTTTGAATCTTGACCAGTATGTTCTTATGTATCTATCTGGATCCTTCCAGAAACCATAGGTCATACCGAGCCAGGGCTTTCTCACCACAAGTTCCCCAACCTGATTTCTAACGGAATTTCCATTTTCATCAACAACATCAGCATACATGCCGGGAAGAGGACCTGAAAATGCAGCAGGTTTTAGAGGCTTCATCACATTTCCCATGAGGATTCCCCCGGAAACCTCCGTTCCACCTGAGTAATTTATGATTGGCTTTCTGCCCTCAAGAACAGTTTTGAAAAACCACATCCAGGGTTCGGGATTCCATGGCTCACCAGTAGATCCAGCAAGTCTGAGGGATGAAAGATCATGTTTTTTAACAGGTCCATCTCCATGTTTCATGAGACTCCTTATCAGAGTGGGTGAAACTCCCAGAGCAGTTATTCTGTGTTTCTCTACAAGACTCCACAACCTGTCAACATCAGGATAATCAGGGGCCCCATCGTAAAGGACAAATGTACTCCCAAGTAACAGGGTTCCAAACACTTCCCATGGCCCCATCATCCATCCCATATCTGTGAGCCAGTAAAGTATGTCATCCTCGTGCAGATCAAGTCCATGAGCCATATCCTGTGCAGCTTTTATCGGGAAACCACAATGAATATGAACTGCACCTTTTGGTTTACCTGTGGTCCCACTCGTGTAAATAATCATCAACACATCCTCAGCATCAGTTTTTTCAGTTTCAAATTCCTCAGAAGTATCTTTCAGAAAATCTTCCCAGAAAATATCTCTGCCATCCTTCATGTTAACTTCAATATTTGTCCTTCTGTAAACGATCACCTTTTCAATGGTGGGTACATTCTTAAGTGCCTCATCAGCCGTGGGCTTCATTGGAACTATTTTCCCTCTTCTGTACGCTCCATCAACGGTAAAGAGTGCCTTTGCATCAGCATCAGCCAGTCTTGTACTTATTGCTTTGGCACCGTAACCTGAAAATAGAGGAAGTACAATTCCTCCAATTTTAACTATTGCCAGAAGCGCCACTGCTATTTCAGGAATCATCGGCATATAAAGACCAATTGCATCTCCTTTACCGAGCCCCAGCTTTTTCAGACCATTTGCCACCCTGTTAACTTCCCGCCACAGTTCCCTGTATGTCAATTTTCTGACAGTTCCCTCCTCGCCTTCCCAGATAAGTGCAACCTTATTCTCTCTGGGTGTTCCAATCCACTTATCAAGACAATTATGGACAATATTCATCTTCCCCCCAACACACCATCTGGTCCATGGATAGCCTTTAGAAAAATCAACGATTTTCTCATAGGGTTCGTAAAACTCAATTTTCAGAAAATCCAGAACTGCTTTCCAGAACCACTCCGTTTCCTTTACCGATTTTTCCCACAACTCATCCCAGGTCTTTATCCCGTGAATATCCATAAACTCTTTAAGCCTGCTTTTTTCAATATATTCCTCAGTGGGTCTCCATACAATTCCTCCTCCAAATTCAAATTCTCCCATTTCAAACCTCCTTTAAGTAAGTTAACACTCACTTATAAATTAAAATAAAAAAAGAGTCGTGTCAAGACCTCATCATCTCCAGTCAAAATAGAATGATTTTACAGGGAGTTGAACATTAAAACTTTTCTTAAGAGGGAAAAAAGCAATAACCAGCTTCTTTGGATAAAAAATGAAATTAGCCTTTTTAAATGGTTTCGGATTAAAGTAGGGTATAAATGGTGTTTGCAATCCCACCCATACCAATTGAGGAAGTTGAAATAATATGTTATCATTAGACCTTCAGGAAAGGAACAAAAAATGCATGTTCACTATCGCTCATGCAACATCTGTGAAGCAACATGCGGGCTTGAAATTAAATATGATGGCAACAGGATTATTTCGATTCGTGGTGACAAACAGGATCCACTGAGCAGGGGACATATCTGCCCCAAAGCTGTGGCTCTTGTGGACATTTACAATGATCCTGACAGGCTCAGAAGACCTGTTAAAAGAATAAAGAACAGCTGGAAGGAAATCTCATGGGATGAAGCAATCAATGAAGCTGCTGAAAAAATAAAAACAATTCAGAAAAAATATGGAAAAAATTCCATCGCAACATACCTTGGCAATCCAGTTGCTCACAACTTCGGAACAATGCTTTTTATCCCTTTTCTTCATAAAGCACTTGGAACAAAACAGAGATACTCTGCCACATCAATTGATCAGCTCCCTCACAATTTAGCTGCATACTTGATGTTTGGTCACTATCTCCTGCTTCCGGTACCCGATATTGATAGAACAAATTTCATGATCATACTTGGAGGGAATCCCGCTGTTTCCAACGGAAGCATAATGACTGCTCCAGGTTTTGTTTCAAGAATAAAAGAACTCCTGAAAAGGGGTGGTAAGCTTGCTGTGATTGATCCAAGAAAATCGGAAACAGCAAAACTTGGCTCAAAGCACCTTTTTATAAGACCTGGTACAGACGCGGCTCTCCTCCTGTCAATGCTCAATGTTATTTTCAAAGAAAATCTGGAAAAACCGGGAAGATTGACCGAAATTGCAAGGGATTTTGAGACCGTAAGAGAAATTGCTGATGATTTTCCGCCGGAGAAAGTAGCAGAATTCACAGGAATAGAAGCTGAGGAAATAAAGTCTCTGGCAAGGGAATTTGCTCTTTCAGACAGGGCTGTAATTTATGGCAGGTTTGGAGCATCAACTCAACAATTTGGAGGAATTACACAATGGTTGATAAATCTTCTGAATATAGTAACTGGCAACCTGGATAGAGAAGGGGGAGCAATGTTTACCCTCCCTGCCGCTGATCTTATTGCCATGTCCCGGATGACAGGGAGCAAGGGTGGATTTGCAAGAAGGCATTCACGAGTCAGAAAATTACCTGAATTTGCTGGTGAATTTCCTGTCGCCACTCTCGCAGATGAGATTCTTACTCCGGGCGAAGGACAGATAAAAGGACTGATCACAATAGCAGGCAATCCCGTTCTTTCTGCACCAAACGGCAAAAAACTTGAAAAGGCCCTTGAATCGCTTGAATTCATGCTGGCAATAGACATATATATCAATGAAACCACAAGATTTGCAGACATAATTCTCCCACCCGCTACAGGACTTGAGACACCAGTTTTTGAAATTCTCTTTTATCACCTTTCAGTTAGAAATTTTGTGAAATATTCACCTCCACTTTTTCAGAAAAATGAATGGCAGCAATATGACTGGGAAATTCTTGCTGATCTTTCTGCCAGAATTTCGGGACAGGATTTTTCACCACAGAAACCGGAGCAAATGATTGATTTCATCCTTCAATTCAGCCCTTACAATTTAACAATCGAGAAACTAAAACAAAATCCGCATGGAAAAGACCTGGGCCAATTAAAACCTGTTCTTCCACACAGGCTCATGACAGAAGACAGGTTGATTCATCTTGCACCCCGGGAATTTGTCAGTGATGTGAAAAGGCTTAAAAATGCAATTGAGAATAATAAAAGAGATCCCCATTTTCCTTTTTTACTTATTGGAAGAAGAGACATTCGATCCAGCAATTCATGGATGCACAATTCTCAAAGAATGGTTAAAGGGAGAAATAGATGTAAGGCGTTGATAAACATTAATGATGCAAAAAACCTGGAAATAGAAAATGGAGAAACAGTAAAAATCATCTCCCGGACAGGCGAAATCGAAATTGAAGTGGAGGTTACAGAAGATGTAATGGAGGGAGTGATCAGTATTCCTCACGGATGGGGGCACAGCAGGGAAGGAGTTAAATTGAGGGTGGCAAAGAAACATCCTGGAGTAAGTGTAAATGACATAACAGATGACGAATTCATCGATAAACTAACAGGTAACGCAGCTTTCAGTGGGGTTAAGGTGAGGGTGGAAAAGGTAGCTAACACAGGTTAATTTCAGCTATTTTAAAAACCCTGTTGCTCATATTTTCTATTCCTTTTTTCAAATTTTCAAAAATTTTTCCATCATTTCTCTGCAAAATAAAAAAATAGGCAACCTTATCTTCATAGATACTCTTCACAATTGCGTCAGGTATTCTCACCAAAAATGCCATCATGGTTCCATAAACAAAAATTTCATGATTAATACGTGGAAAATAATTAAATACAATCAATGATTTTCCACTCTCCCATAGTTCTACTATCTCATTTATGTACACATGTTTTATTGAATTACGCTTTGAGTCAAAATTTATTCCTGTATCCGGATCCAGAAAAACTACGCCACTTTCCTGAGCCTTATCCTTAAGCTGGTTAAACCATCGTTCCCTCTCTTTTTTCCATTTCGGAACTGGTTCAGTATAAAAAGTTATGTTGTAAGAAAAATAAAGAAATTTATTTTCAATACAATTGATTTTAGATGTATCGTTCTTTTTGACACAATCTTTTAACCAGCTTGATAATTCCGCATCAAGATTTATATAAGCGCTACTATCTAAATAACTCCATCTGTTTTTCTTCTCATTAGACTCTTCCTCTGTGAGATACCATGCTACCAGGAACTTCTTGCTACGATTATTTTCCAACAATGTTTTCAATAAAAGATATTTCCTGAAATCCCTTTCATCTCCAAAGAAATTCTCATTCATTCCCTATCCTCCAGTTCATTTTTTTCTTTTTCAAAGCATAATATTTCATCTTTACCCAACACCCGCAGCATAATAAGTATACTCATTCATTATTTCCGTGGGATACCTCTTTATTGCCAATTCTCAAAAAGGCTTTTGAATAGTAAACTTTGACATCACCATGTATTAAATTCCCACTGGGATCAAAATAGTACTTGTTGCCATCAACATGATAATAAACATAAGTGTAAATTTTTCCCCAGACTTCAAGATACCCATCATTCTGGATATAATGATTTCTGACAAACTCCCCCACTTTTTTAAGGGCTTCTTCCAGAGATAAATATGCAAATTCTTCTTTGTCCAGAACTATATTTCTCAATCCTTCAGTAAAAGCCAGTACAAAAACTGGCTCAGTTTTTCTTACAAAATGAGTATCTACATAGATATGTGGTGTTTTCAAGCTTCTTATCCTCTTCATCTCATCCTTTGCAAAACGGATTGCTTTCTCTACTTCTTCTCTTTTTAATCCCACAACTTCTGCCACTTTCTTTACAAATTCCCCCGAAGTATAGAGAAAATCATAATTACCTTTCTCAAGCCATCTGTAGAGGCTGGGGGTTTTTAAAAATCGTTCGAGAGTGTAATTTCCTCTCTCCAGATTATGGTAACCCATTTTAGTAAGAAGCTCCCTTCTATCCATCTGAAAAATTTTTTCCTTAAGTGATTTCGTAACTCGATCTTCCCTATCAAGTACTTTCATAACTTCCTCAGATTTTTTCTACCATTTGCAATGTATGTGCCAGAAGATTCCTTAATCTCTTTTCACTTCAAAAAGCTCTTTTATCAAGTAGTTATAAGATAATGATATTTTCATAGAAGCTGCCCTGATGTAAAAAATTTTAACATCCAAAAATTTTTTTATTTCTTCAAGTTCTACCTGGTAACGATTACTTCACAGTCAATCAGGAATAAGACCCTATCTTCTCTTGACTTCAAAGTGCTTATAGTTTAAATTTAAATAAACGGAGGTTTAAGTTGAGTAAAAAAATCAAAAAGGGATATATTCAGGTCTACACTGGGGATTGCAAAGGTAAGACTACAGCAGCCCTTGGCCTGGCCTTCAGAGCACTCGGACACGGTTTTAAAGTTCACATGATTCAGTTTTTAAAGGGAAAAGGCACTGAAAAAATGGCGTGGAGCGAATATGGTGAATGGAAAGCTGCAAGGAAATTTGGTGATCTCTTCACCATTGAGCCCTTTGGAAGACCTGCTTTCGTGAACCCCAAAAATCCACGACCAGAAGATATAGAACTTGCAAAAAAAGGAGTCGAACGGGCACTGGAAATTATGCAGAGAAATGAAGTAGATATTCTTATACTTGACGAACTGAATGTGGCTTACATGTTTAATTTAATTTCACTTGAAGATATGATGAAAATTGTGGAAAGCAAACCTGAAAATATGGAGCTTGTCATAACAGGTAGAGGAGCACCGAAAGAACTCATAGAGAAAGCTGATCTGGTAACAGAGATGAAGGAGATAAAACATTACTACTACCAGGGGGTGGATGCAAGGGAGGGAATTGAATTTTAAAGGAGCAGGAAAATGGACGATATTGAAAGAATAAAAAAAGCAAAAAAAGAATGGGAAGAAAAGATTCTCAAGCCACACATAGAAAAACATCCGGAAAGAATGGAAAGATTTTCAACAATTTCTGATCACGAAATAAAGGAAATTTACACACCAGAAGATATAGCAGATCTGGATTACATGAGGGATCTTGGTTTTCCGGGAGAATATCCTTTTACACGAGGCATCTATCCAAATATGTACAGAGGAAGACTCTGGACCATGAGACAATTTGCAGGTTTTGGAACAGCTGTAGAGACAAATCAACGTTATCATTACCTTCTTCAACAGGGTCAAACAGGTTTATCAGTTGCTTTTGACATGCCAACAATTATGGGGGTTGACTCAGACGATCCCAGGGCTACAGGAGAAGTGGGAAAATGTGGTGTAGCTATTGACACTCTTGCAGACATGGAAACACTGTTTAAAGGGATACCCCTTGATAAAGTTACAACCTCAATGACAATCAACGCACCAGCAGCCATTTTATGGGCTATGTACATTGTTGTGGCGGAAAAGCAGGGAGTTCCTTCCAATAAGATAGGTGGTACAATTCAAAACGACATCCTCAAAGAATATATTGCCCAAAAATCATGGATATACCCGCCCGAACCTTCCATGAGAATAATAAGAGACATAGTTGCCTATGCAAGTGAGCATGTACCCAGATGGAATACGATTTCCATCTCAGGGTATCATATTAGAGAAGCTGGTTCAACTGCTGTTCAGGAACTTGCATTCACCATAATGGATGGAATAAGTTATGTTGACTATTTTACCAGAGAAGGTCTTGATGTTGACTCTTTTGCTCCCCGTTTATCTTTCTTTTTTGACGCCCACATGGACTTCTTTGAAGAAATTGCAAAATTCAGAGCAGCAAGAAGAATGTGGGCAAAAATAATGAAAGAACGATTTAAAGCGAAAAATCCAGCTTCATGGTTGATGCGATTTCATACACAGACTGCTGGGTGTTCATTAACTGCGCAGCAACCTTACAACAATATTATCAGAACGGCCATTGAGGCTCTATCTGCTGTTCTGGGGGGTACACAATCTCTCCACACCAATTCCATGGATGAAACCTATGCCCTACCAACTGAAGAAGCAGTTACCATTGCACTTAGGACTCAGCAGATCATTGCCTACGAGAGCGGTATTCCCAATACCATTGATCCACTTGGTGGCAGTTACTTCATTGAAAAACTGACCAATGAAATGGAAGAAAAAGCCTGGGAGTATATAAACAAAATTGAGGAAATGGGAGGGATGCTGAGAGCAATTGAATTGGGATATCCTCAGAAGGAGATACAGGATGCAGCATATCACTACCAGCTGCAGGTTGAAAAAGGTGAAAAAATAATTGTAGGAGTAAACAAATATGTAATTGATGAAGATGTTCCCATACCCATACTTAAAATACCCGATGATCTTGAAAAAAAACAAAAGGAAAGATTGGCAAAGGTAAAGAGGGATAGAAATAACGCAAAGGTGAAAGAAGCCCTGAAGCTGTTAAGGGAAGCTGCTGAGGATTACTCAGAAAATCTGATGCCCTACATAATAAATGCCGTCAGAGAATATGCCACAGAAGGAGAGATAATCAACACATTAAAGGAAGCTTTTGGAGAATACAGAGATCCAGCGTACTTCTAAGGAGGAAACAGATGCCAGAAGAAAAAGTAAGGATACTAATTGCGAAACCTGGACTTGATGGACATGACAGAGGAGCAAAAATCATTGCAAGGGCACTGAAAGAAGCAGGCTTTGAAGTGATTTACACAGGCCTTCACCAGACTCCAGAACAGATAGTGAATGCAGCCATTCAGGAGGATGTAGATGCAATTGGTCTTTCCATACTATCTGGAGCACACAATACCCTGATGCCTGCAGTTATAAAACTGCTCAGAGAAAAAGGAGCAGATGATATAATTGTTTTTGGTGGAGGTATTATTCCTGATGATGATATCCCATTTCTGAAATCTCAGGGGGTGGCTGAGATTTTCACTCCGGGAACTCCTGTCAGCGAAACAATCGAATGGGTCAAAAAACACGTAAAACCTCGCCACAAGAGAAAATAATCAAAGGAGTTGCAGTTGGATAGCTCTCTCATTGAAAAGATCCTCAGTGGTGATGATGTGGCCACTGCAAGAGCACTTAGAATGATAGATGATGAACTTCCAGAAGCAAGAGAAATCCTGAAGAAAATTTATCCCTACACAGGGAAAGCTCACATTATTGGTATTACGGGAGCCCCGGGGGCAGGGAAAAGTACACTGGTTTCAAAACTGATTGAACTTTACAGGAAGAAGTCTCTGAAAGTTGGTGTAATTGCAGTGGATCCGACAAGTCCCTTCACAGGTGGAGCAATCTTAGGTGATAGAATCAGAATGCAGAGCCACAGCACAGATCCAGAGGTGTTTATCAGATCAGTGGCAACCAGGGGCCACCTTGGAGGACTCTCAAAATCAGCATGGGAAATGGTAAAAGTCCTTGATGCAATGGGTAAAGAAAAAATAATTGTGGAAACTGTGGGAGTGGGTCAGGATGAAGTTGAAATAATCGGACTCGCCCACACTTCAGTGGTCGTCCTTGTGCCGGGCCTTGGAGACGATATTCAGGCAATCAAGGCAGGAATACTTGAAATTGCTGATATATTTGTGGTAAACAAAGCTGACAGACCTGAAGCAAACAGACTTGTAAAAGAAATTGAATTTATGCTTGAAATGGCGGGCATAAAAGATAAAGAGTGGCAACCACCGGTGATAAAAACAATAGCCACAAAAGGGGAAGGAATTGAAGAACTTGCTGTTGCCATTGATAATCATTTTGAATACCTGAAAAAATCGGGTAAATTAAAAGAAAAAATCAGAATGCAGTTAGAAAAGGAATTTGAAAATACAATTACGAGTCTGATCAAGGAAAAAATTTACAGGAAAATTCAGGAGAAAATGGAATCCCTTATTTCAAAAATGGAAAATGGTGAGGTAGATCCCATCACACTGGGTGAAAAAATCACCAGAGAACTCCTGAAGGAGGAAGAAAAATGAAGGTTGCCATTTTCATTGAAGAATTCGTTGAGGATGTTGAATTCCTCTACCCATATTACAGATTTCAGGAAGAAGGATGGCAGGTGGATGTGATCTCTCCACAGAAAGGAACATTTAAAGGTAAAAAAGGCATGACGCACAAATCAGACAAATCAATAGATGAGGTTTCTCCGGATGATTACGATATTCTCTTTATCCCGGGTGGATACGCACCAGACAGGCTGAGAAGATATGAAAAGGTTTTAAAATTTGTGAGAGATTTTTACAACAGTGGAAAAATCGTTGGTTCAATCTGTCACGGACCGTGGGTCTTAATATCAGCTGGAATAGTGAAAGGCAAAAAGATTGCGGGATACTACGCCATAAAAGATGACCTCATAAACGCAGGTGCCATCTATACTGGCAAGGATGTTGAAGCTGACGGGAATCTCTTTACCGGAACGGATCCTTCCGCCATGCCTCGCCTGATAAAAATGATTGTGGAAGCAGCAAAGAAATAGAAATACTCAGAAATTCAGGGAAAACATGAAAGATAAGGTGTTGGTATATCCACTGATGGTTGTGGTGGCTTTATTTTGATCAGCATCTTCAATTATGAACTTCCTCCTGTTGAGGCGAGAAAACTGATAGCCTATTTCAAACTTGAGTGGCTTATACAAGTAAGTCGGATTAACGTAGAAAATCTCTGCCCCCACCCCCACCAGAAACCTACCACTGTCAACAAAATTAACCCTTGGAGTATAGGTTGAAACCAGGGGGGAGGGATCATAGCCCAGGGAGTAATAAAGTGAAATTCTTTTCGGCCCCCCTATAAACTGCCTTAAAGCCACAGCATAAGAAAAAACGTTTTTACTTTAATCAATTTCTCAAGTGCATGCCATTCACTGTATCTCACCCTCACTCCTAAAGAAAAGGAATCCATCCTGTAGAGAGTGGCAAACTCATAAGTGTCAGGCACAAAACTATCGTAAAAATTCAAGAGCATTGTGAAAGTGGTGAGCTTCGCCGTTCCCGCATAAATGTCTGAGAGGTTTGTCACCTTTATTTCGTATCCATACCCCTCCCTGTAAACAAAGGAAAAAG
>JALSQH010000008.1 GCA_026985515.1 bacterium | reverse complement strand
GTGGAACAACATGGGAGGATTGCCCCGGGGCTGAGGTGTAGTTCGTGAAAGCAAAAGGGCCGCGGGGCAATCCCCCGCGGCCCTTTTTTTTATGGGCCGCGGGTTTTAACAAAAACCCGCGGCTTTTTTTATGCAGGAGGTAAATGATGAAAAAGATTGGCTACATCATTAAAGAACTGCCGGGAGACATAGAAACCCCAATATCTGCACTCCTGAAACTGAGAAAGCTGAACCCCATTTTCCTCCTTGAAAGCTCAGCGAGGGTGGAAGAACTTGGAAGATACTCCTTTATTGGTTTTTACCCATGGTTTGAAGTTGAAGCCAGAGGAAAACTGCTCAGATTAAGAATTGAAGACTCAGAAGAGGAGTTTGTAACCTCCAACCCCATTCCCCTCGTTGAAGAAGCACTGGAAAAAATCTCTACCGAGCAGGTGAATCTCCCCTATTCAGGGGGTCCTGCGGGATTCTTTTCATACGACTTTGTGAGATACATTGAGGATATTCCTGATCTGAAAAAGGACATCTTCAATTTACCCTATTTTCATTTGAGAGCGCCTTCAGTTTATCTGATCTTTGATCATCTCTATCACACACTTAAAGTTGTGGGAGTGATACCCCCATCAGGCAGAACAGGGGAAATCAGAAAAAGACTCGATAGAGTTACAACCGCCCTAACTTCCTCAAAAATTCCTCACTCTGGCAACCATCATACAACCTCTTCGCCCCGATCCAGCATGACGAAGGAAGCATTTATCTCAGCTGTGGAAAAAGCCAAAAAATATATAGAAAGGGGGGACATATTTCAGGTTGTCCTCTCACAGAGACTTTCCGTTCAGACCACGATGGACTACATTGAGATTTACAGAAAGCTCCGTCGCATCAATCCTTCCCCATACCTCTTCCTCCTAAACTACGGGAATTATCAGCTCATAGGATCATCTCCAGAGGTTCATGTTAAAAAAGCAGGGGATAAGGCCCTGATAAGACCCATTGCGGGGACACGACCAAGGGGATCCAATCCGGTCGAAGATAGAATGCTTGAGGAAGAACTCATTAATGACCCCAAAGAGAGAGCAGAACATGTAATGTTAGTTGATCTGGCAAGGAATGATCTGGGAAAGGTCTCACGAGCAGGAAGCGTGAAACTTATTGATCCATTCAGGGTGGAATACTACTCCCATGTAATGCACATCGTCACTGATGTGGTGTCCACCCTCAAACCTGGCATTACACCTCTCATGCTTCTCACATCCACATTTCCGGCAGGAACAGTTTCTGGTGCACCCAAAATAAGAGCAATGGAAATCATTGAAGAACTCGAACCTGATAAAAGAGGCCCTTACGCTGGAGCAATTGGCTATGTGGATTTTAACGGGAATCTCGACACATGCATAACCATAAGAACCATTCTGAAAATTGGTGAAACTGCATACATTCAGGCAGGTGCAGGAATCGTTTATGACTCTGTGCCGGAAAAGGAATATCTGGAAACCCTCAACAAGGCAAAAGCACTTCTATCAGCTCTCAGGGAGGAAGAAGATGTATCTGATAATAGATAATTTCGATTCATTTGTCTACAATCTCTACCAGTACCTTGGAGAAATAATTGGAGAGGAAAATCTTCTGGTTCTCAGAACAAATGTAATCACACCTGCAAAAATTATACAACTCTCCCCTGAAGCCATTATCATATCTCCCGGTCCGGGACATCCTGAAGATTATCCCGGTGTGGTTGAAATTGTGAAACGCTTTTCTGAAAAGACTCCCATCCTGGGAATATGCCTCGGTCATCAGATACTATCATTCGCCTTCGGTGCCACAATCAGAAGGGCAAAAAGAATAATGCATGGAAAGGTGTCAAAAATCAGGATCATAAAGAGTGATACCATATTCAGGGAAATTCCAGAAGTATTTGATGGGGGCAGATATCATTCCCTCGTGGCAGATGCGATCCCCGAATCAATGGAAATCCTTGCAAGATCTGAAGATGATGATGAAATAATGGCGGTGCGACACCGCACATATCCCGCATACGGGATTCAGTTTCATCCAGAGTCTGTCCTCACACCTGAAGGTAAAAAAATCATAAGAAACTTCACAGAAATTGTAAAAGGAGGAAGCAATGGGCTACAAAACGCTGATTAATTCACTGATAAATGGCGAAGAAATCGAAAGAGAGGAAATTAAAAACTTTATCCTTTCTGTCCTCAACGGGGAGATAGACCCGGTGCAAACAGCGGCTTTCCTCACCGCCCTCAGAATAAAAGGGGAATCACTCAATGAAGTACTTGGTGTTGCAGAGGCACTGAGGGAAAAGATGGTAAAAGTTGAGTGCGATGAGAAAGACAAACTTGCCGATACATGTGGAACAGGAGGAGATAATTCGGGAACCTTCAACATTTCCACAGCAGTTTCCTTTCTTGCAGCAGCTGGAGGTTTCAAAGTCGCCAAACATGGCAACAGATCAATAACCAGTGCCTCCGGATCTGCAGATGTTCTGGTCTCTCTCGGGGTAAACATAAAGAACCTCACTCCGCAGAGAGCAGAGGAGGCCCTCAAGAAAATAGGAATAACCTTCCTCTTTGCACCATTCTTCCATCCAGCCATGAAAGCCGTGGCGCCGGTGAGGCAGAAACTTGGATTCAGAACAATCTTTAATATTATTGGACCGCTTGTAAATCCTGCGGGACCCGTATCATACCACTCAATGGGGGTGTTCTCTCCATCATACATCGATACCATCTCCTCTGCATTGAGGGAAATGGGAACAAGGAGAGGTGCTGTATTCTCCAGCTATGATGGAATGGATGAAGTATCACCATTTGCTCCCACCAGAATTATATTTTTTAACGAAACAGGAACTGAAGAAAGAGTAATAAAACCGGAAGACTTTGGTTTAAAGCACGATGAAAAGGAAAGGGAGAAAATAAAAGTTAAAAACCCAGATGAAAGTGCAGAGCTGATAAAAAAGATCTTCAGAGGAGAAGCTCCTCAGGTAGCAATTGACACTGTAATTCTCAACGCAGGTGTCCTCTTCGCATTGAAAAATGGAAATGACATTTCCGAAGGAATCAGTGAGGCGAAAAAAGTCCTTGAATCATTAAAACCACTTGAAAAGCTGAACCAGTTAGTAGGTTTTTCCCAGATGGAGGAAGTAAAAAATGGGTATTCTTGATGAAATAGTTTCTCACAAGAGATCCGAGATTAAAGAACTCAAAAAGGAATTCGGAAAACTCACGAAAGATTCAAGACCCAGGGAAGTTATTCCCTTTCCACCAGATCACCCCTTTCTCATCGCCGAAATTAAAGCCGCCTCTCCATCAGCCGGTAAAATCAGAGAAATTGACCCCATCGAAATGGCTCAGCTTTACATCAGAGGTGGGGCTGATGCAATATCTGTGGTGGTGGATCGAAAATACTTCTCTGGTAATCCATGCTGGGTGAGGGAAATAGCCTTAAGGACCGAAATTCCAATCCTTTTCAAGGAATTTGTTGTGGATGAATGGCAGGTGGAAATGGCTTATAGCCTTGGAGCAGATATCGTTCTTCTCATTGCCACCGCACTCAATGAAAAGGAACTTGAAAAACTCCACGATGCTGTGAACAGCCTGGGAATGAAGGCGCTCGTTGAAGCTCACACAAAGGAGGATATTGAGAAGGCACTCAGTATTGACCCAGTTATGATAGGCATAAACAACAGGGATCTGAAAACCTTCAGAGTTGACATTTCCACCACCATAAACCTCATCGACCACATTCCCCAGGGAATAACAGTGGTAAGTGAAAGCGGCATTGAAAAGACGGAGGATATCAGGCTCCTCAGAGAAAAAGGTGTAATGGGTTTTCTTGTGGGAACATCCATTCTTAAAAGTGAAAATCTGGAAGAAAAGGTGAGGGAATTGAAAAATGCAGTTGTGGATTAAAGTGTGTGGCATAAAATCAATTGAAGACGCAAAACTTGTGGAAAAACTTGGATTCAATGCCATTGGCCTCAATTTCTACCCCGGGAGTAAAAGATACATACCACCTGAAGAGGCAAAAAAGATTTCAAAAGCAACCAGGATTAAAAAAGTGGGAATTTTTGTAAATGAAAACCCCGGGAAAGTGGTTGAAATCTACAGAGAGGTAAACCTTGACCTGATCCAGCTTCACGGTGACGAACCAGCAGAGTACATAAAAAAACTCCCCCCACAAACAGTAATAAAGGCTTTACACGCAGATGAAAATCTGCAGAAAAGAATTGAAGAATACATAAATCTGCCCCTATTTGCCATTCTGGTTGACACTCCTTCAAAGAGCTACGGGGGAAGCGGAAGAAGATTTGAATGGGAAAAATTTTCCTTCCTTGCGAAACTGGACTTTCCCATTATCATAGCTGGAGGCCTGAATCCAGACAATTTCTGCGAAGCGGTGAGGATCTTCAAACCCTTCGGGCTTGACTTTAACAGTGGGGTGGAAATGGAGCCGGGTAAAAAAGATCCGGTAAAATTACGGGAAATTTCCACAAAAATAAAGGAGGGAGCATGTTCAGATTGAAGAGATACTACGGGAGTTTTGGCGGAGTCTACATACCTGAACTCTTTATTCCCATTTTAGAGGAATTAGAAAGTGCCTTCATCAGGGCAAAAAGAGATAGTGAATTCCTTAAAAGATACAGAAAATTGCTGAAGGAATACGCTGGCAGACCCACTCCCCTCACATACGCACCACGGCTCTCAAAAATCATCGGAGCAAAAATCTATCTTAAAAGAGAGGATCTGGCTCACACTGGCGCCCACAAGATCAATAATACAATTGGTCAGGCACTGCTGGCTGAATACATGGGGAAAAGGAGAATCATTGCAGAAACAGGAGCGGGACAGCATGGGGTTGCCACAGCCACAGCTGCAGCTCACATTGGCCTTGAATGCGAAATCTTTATGGGCAGCGAAGATGTTAAACGCCAGAGGTTGAATGTTCTCAGAATGGAACTCCTGGGGGCAAAGGTTGTACCGGTGAACAAGGGTAGTGGAACACTGAAAGACGCAATAAATGAGGCTCTGAGAGAATGGGCAGAGAATGTGACCACCACATACTACCTTCTTGGCTCTGTTGTTGGACCCCATCCCTATCCAGCAATTGTAAAATTTTTCCAGTCAGTCATTGGAAGTGAGACAAAAAAGCAGATAAGGAAAATTGAGGGTAGAGATCCTGACTATGTCATTGCCTGTGTGGGAGGGGGATCCAATGCGATGGGCATATTTTCAGCCTTCATAAGAAACAGAAACACACGGCTGATAGGCGTGGAAGCTGCGGGAAGAGGACTTGATTCTCTTCATTCTGCAACCCTCAACCTTGGCACACCCGGATATCTTCACGGTACCAGATCCCTGCTCCTTCAGGACAAAAATGGACAGGTGAAAAAGGTCCACTCGATAGCTCCTGGTCTCGACTATCCTGGAGTGGGGCCAGAACTGGCCCATCTCGTCTATTCGGGAAGGGTAAAGGCATCATCAGCCACCGATACCGAAGTTATCGAGGCTGTAAAAGTTCTGGCAGAAAGCGAGGGAATCATACCTGCTCTCGAATCAGCACACGCAGTTGCGTATCTGCTAAAACACAGAGGAGAATTCCGGCAGGAAGACATCGTAGTGGTCAACATCTCCGGAAGGGGAGACAAGGATATGGAAACCATAATGGAGGCACTTCATGAAAAACAGAGTTGATGAGGTATTCAGAAGATCTGGAAAAATCTTTATTGGCTATCTCACCTGCGGATACCCGGATGATGAAACCACTCTGGAATGGGCTGACAGAGTGATATCAGCTGGATTTGAGATACTTGAAATTGGATTGCCATTCAGCGATCCCGTTGCTGATGGTCCGGTAATTGAACTCGCGTCCCAGGAGGCACTGAAAAGAGGAATGACACCTGAAAAATATCTTGAAATAGTTTCAGAGATAAGAAAAAAACATCCAGATATCCCATTAATAACAATGAGTTATTACAATCCCATCGCCAGAAAAGGTTTCAAATACATCGAAAACCTGAAAAAGTCCGGAATCGACGGAATAATAATACCTGATCTCCCTCTCATTGAAGGGGAAAATTTTTACAGAAAAATCAATTCACTCGGCATTGTAACACCAATGTTGATCCCACCAACCATTAAGGGTGAATACTTTAAAAAACTTGTAAAGGCATCTTCCGGTTTCATCTATGCCGTAACCAGAACAGGTACCACAGGGGCAAGAGACGAAATTCCTCCAGAAGGTATTGAGCTTTTCAGGAGACTGAAAAGAGAAACAAATAAGCCAGTTGCCGCTGGCTTCGGCATAAGCAGACCCCAACAGCTTACTTCAATAAAAAACCTCGTGGACGGCTTTATAATTGGTTCAGCACTGATAAAAAAACTGGAAGAAGGAGAAGACATTAAAAACTGGTTAAACTGGATAAAAGAGGGGATAAAGGATTAATTCCCCTCTTCCTTATTTTCCTGTTCCTCCTGCCTTTCAACGGAAGCTTCTTCCTGAGTTTCAGCTTTAACCTCTTCCTTAACCTCCTGAATTTCCTCTTTCTTCTTCTCTTCCTCCGCCTCTAACTTTTCCCTTTCCTCCTGAATCTTTTTCTTCCTCACTCTTATCTTTAACTCTTCCTGCACAAGTTCCACTACTGCCAGTGGAGCATTATCGCCTCTTCTGTTTCTGTACCTCAATACCCTGGTGTATCCTCCAGGTCTGTTTTTATATCTTGGAGCAAGTTCATCAAAAATTTTCTTTACAAGCTTTTTATCAGGTAAAATTGCAAGCGCAAGCCTTCTCGCGTGGAGATCCCCCCTTTTCCCCAGAGTTATCAGTTTATCTGAATGTCTTCTCAGTTCCTTGGCTTTTGGCACAGTGGTCACAATCTTCTCATGAGTAAAGAGAGCCCTCAACAGATTCCTCATCAATGCCTTCCTGTGATCCCTGTCTCTGTTTAGCTTGCTGTGATCCTTTCTATGTCTCATCTCCAACTCCTTTCTTCTCTTCAGGACGCTTCCAGCCCTCTATCTTCATTCCCAGATGAAAACCATGGCTTTCCAGGATCTCCTTAATTTCCTTCAGGGTTTTCTCACCAAGGTTCTTTATTCCCATCAGTTCAGATTCAGTCTTCTGTACAAGATCACCAAGATACTTTATATTCTCGTTTCTCAAACAATTCATTGCCCTTTCAGGAAATTTAAATTCCTCAATAGGAGTATAAAAAACTGGGTCCACCTCCGGTTCCTTCTTCTCCTCTTCCTGCTTTTCAGGCTCAATCTTACTGAATATTTCAAAATGCTTGATCAGAAGCTGTGCAGCGTAATTTAAGGCCTCTTTTGGATTTACACTTCCATCAGTCAATATTTCAATATTGAGCCTGTCATAATCTGATATCCTTCCCACCCTCGCATTGGTAATGTGATAAGCCACCTTTCTCACTGGAGAGAAATCAGCATCAAGGAAAATCATGTCAATTGGAGGCTCTATAAATTTCTCTTTTACTCTCTCCGCAGGAAGATATCCCTTACCTCTCATTACCCACAGCCGCATATTGAGTTTCCCATTGGAAGACAAAGTGGCAATGTGCACATCGGGAGTGAGGATTTTGACACTTTCTGGAAACTTGAGGTCACCTGCCTTAATTTCCCTTTCCCCTTCAGCCTCCAGGGAACCTTCCACAACCTCATCTTCAGACTGAATGGCCACTCTTATACTTTTCAGATTAAGAATTATGTCAGGAATATCTTCCACCACACCAGGAAGACTGGTAAACTCATGCAGAACACCCTCTACCTTAATGGCAACAATGGCAGCCCCAGGAATAGAGGAGAGGAGGACTCTTCTCAATGAATTACCAATAGTTACACCATAACCTCTCTCAAACGGCTCAACATAAAACTTACCATAACTGTCTGTGAGATTGGAAATATTGTACAGGATCCTGGCCGGCTTAATAAAAGATTCCCAGAATTTTTCAATATCGTACATATACTATCCTCCCGGGGATTTTTATCTTGAGTAAAACTCAACAATAAGCTGTTCCTTAATTTCCGGTGCCCTGAGATCTTCCCTTGCAGGATATGTAACAAATTTACCTCTCAATGCTTCAGGGTCCACCTCAACCCAGTGTGGAAAACCTCTCTCCTGGGCCCTTTCAAGATTTTCTTTAAACAACTCAACATTCCTGCTCTCTTCTTTGACCTCTATGATATCTCCGGGCTTTACAAGATAAGAAGGCTTGTCCACAACTCTACCGTTAACCTTAAAATGTCTGTGAACCACAAGCTGTCTCGCCTGCCTCCTTGAGACTGCAAACCCCATTCTGTAAACAACATTGTCGAGTCTGCGTTCCAGCAGAATAAGTAGATTTTCACCTGTTACACCTTTCATTCTATCAGCCATCTCATAATATTTTTTGAACTGTTTCTCACTGACCCCGTATATCCTTCTGGCTTTCTGTTTCTCCCTCAACCTGAGCCAGTAGTCAGTGGGTCTTGGTCTGATACTTCTACCATGCTGTCCAGGGGGATAAGGTCTCTTCTCAAAGGGACAGCTGGGTGAGTAACATTTCTCCCCCTTTAAGTATAATTTTACTCCTTCGCGCCTGCACAATCTGCAAACTGGACCGGTATACCTTCCCACAGGATTCCTCCTTTATACTCTTCTTCTTTTTGGTGGCCTGCACCCATCGTGAGGAATGGGTGTTATATCTTTAATCAATGTGACCTGAATCCCGCTCATCCCAATTGCTCGAAGAGCACTTTCTCTACCGGGACCAGGTCCCTTAACCAGGATTCCAGCTCTCTTCAACCCCATTGCCATGGCTTTCTTCACAGCATCTTCAGCAGCCAGCTGAGCCGCATAAGGAGTTCCTTTTCTTGCACCTTTAAAGCCCACGACTCCACCCGATGACCAGGCTATCACATTTCCCTTTGGATCGGTAACAGTCACAATAGTATTGTTGAAAGTGGCATGAATGTATATGTATCCCTCTGTTATACCCTTTTTCGCCTTTTTCTTCTTTCCTGTTCTCCTTCTTGTCGCCATCAACTACCTCCACACTATTTCTCTTTTTTCTTTTTCTTTGTGCTCAGTTTGTTTCTTGGACCCTTTCTTGTCCTTGCATTGGAATGGGTTCTCTGTCCCCTGACAGGAAGGCCTCTTATATGTCTGAGACCCCTGTAAGCCTTAATATCCATAAGTCTCTTTATGTTTCTCTGCACCTCAGCTCTGAGAGCACCTTCCACCTTGTATCCTTCATCAATCACCTTTCTTATCCTCTGCACCTCTTCAGCAGTAAGTTCACCAGCTCTTTTATCCGGGTCAACATCTGCCTTCTTAAGAATTTCAAGCGATGTGGTTTTACCTATACCATAGATGTAGGTAAGACTTATAAAGATTTTTTTGTTCTTTGGAATATCAACACCTGCAATTCTTGGCATTCCGATCCTCCTTACCCCTGTCTCTGTTTATGACGGGGATTCTCACAAATTACATATATCCTTCCTTTTCTCCTGACAATCTTGCACTTCTCACACCTTCTCTTTACAGATGCACTTACCTTCATTTCTGATCTCCTTTTAACCTGTAGGTTATTCTTCCCCTGGTGAGATCATAAGGTGAAATTTCAACCCTGACCTTATCACCAGGAATTATCTTTATGTAATGCATCCTCATTTTCCCCGAAATATGGGCAAGTATAACATGACCCGTTTCAAGTTTTACCTTAAACATTGCATTTGGTAACAATTCAAGTACCTCTCCCGTTACTTCTATTGATTTAGGCTGTTTTTTTGGCATAAAATACCCTTTTGTTTTTTGAAAATAATTTTACCATACCTGCTTTCTTCCTGCAAATCATACTCTACTCAAAATTTCCGGTCCGCTTGAAGTAACAGCAATCGTATGCTCAAAATGAGCGGCGAGTTTCCCATCTGCGGTGACAGCAGTCCAGCCATCCTTAAGTATCTTCACCTTCCAGGTGCCTTCAGTGACCATTGGCTCAATTGCTATGGTTAACCCCTCTCTTATAAGGGGCCCACTTCCCCTTGTTCCATAATTGGGCACATACGGCTCTTCGTGAAGTTTTTTACCTATTCCATGTCCTGTAAATTCCCTCACCACATTAAAACCATTTTTCTCCACAAAATTTTGAATAGCAAAACCAATATCACCAATATGATTACCGGGTACAGCCTCCTCTATCCCTATGTAAAGAGCCTTTTCAGTCACTTCCATCAATTTCTTCGCCGTTTCAGAAATATTTCCCACTCCCACGGTCAGAGCCGCGTCACCATAATACCCTTTGTAAATAACCCCAAAATCGAGACTCACAATATCTCCATTTTTAATTACTCTCTCTTCTGAGGGAATACCATGCACAATCTCCTCATTAATCGAGACACAGAGAGAAGCTGGATATCCCATATATCCCTTAAATGCAGGTTCAGCACCATATTTCCCGGCGAGTTCCTCCGCTCTTCTGTCAAGTTCAGCTGTGGTAACCCCCTCCTTCACTCTTTCTTTCAAATCCAACAGAATTTCAGCCACTATTCTGTTAGCATCCCTCATTATCTCAATTTCACGCTTGCTTTTTAAATTGATCCCCATCAATTTATCCCGAGGGCTTTCTTTATCCTGGCAAAGACCTCTTCCATTGAGGCAACTCCGTCAATCCTCTTCAAAAGACCCCTCTCCTCGTAATACTCTATCAGCGGCGCTGTGGAATTGTTATAAACCTCGATTCGCTTCCTCACCACTTCCTCTTTATCATCCTCCCTCTGAATCAACCTCCCTCCACATTTATCACATACACCTTCCACCTTCGGAGGTTTAAAAATAACATGATACTCTTCACCACACTTTTCACAGACCCTTCTTCCACTTATTCTCTTTATAAGCTCCTCCTCCGGGACTTCAATGTAAACCACAGCATCTATCTTTCTTCCCATTTCCTTCAGCACCTCATCAAGAGCCTCCGCCTGAGGTATAGTTCTTGGAAAACCATCAAGAATAAAACCCTTCTCACAATCAGGCTGCGATAATCTTTCCTTAACTATTTCCACCACAATTTCATCAGGCACAAGCTTACCTTCAGCCATAATTTCTCTAATCTGCCTCCCGAGAGGTGAATCCTCCTCCTTCTTTGCCCTTAAAATATCACCTGTTGATATCTGGGGAATTCCAAGTAACTGCACAAGCTTCTTCGCCTGGGTTCCCTTACCAGCGCCAGGAGGTCCAAGAAAAATAAGGTTCATAACCTTCTCCTTTTTAAATTCTCAGTAACGCCTTCCTCTAATTCTGGCACCCTTACCAAGAAATCCCTCATAGTACCTGCTCACAAGATGAGCCTGTATCTGCTGCATTGTATCGAGGGCAACTTCAACAGCGATTAAAAGAGATGTACCACCAAAGTAAAAGGGAACATTAAATCTTTTGATAAGAATTGTGGGAAGAACACAAACTGCTGCAACATAAAGAGCTCCAATAAGGGTTATCCTGGAGAGAACTCTGTCAATATATTCTGCTGTCTGATTCCCCGGTCTTATTCCAGGAATGTATCCACCCCACTTTTTGAGATTATCAGCAACATCAACCGGATTGAACTGAATGGCGGTGTAAAAATATGCAAAGAAAATAATTAACCCAACATATGCAATTTCATACCAGAATGTTCCAGGTGAAAAGTAGTACTTGACAGACTCTGTAAAGGGTGTCCTGATGAAATTCGTCACAGTCAGTGGAAACATCAGCAATGAACTGGCAAAGATGGGAGGAATAACACCTGCAGTGTTAACTTTTAAAGGAAGGTGGGTACTTGTACCTCCATAAACCTTCCTGCCAACTACCCTCCTTGCATACTGAACGGGTAATCTCCTCTGAGCTGTTTCCATAAACACTATAAACCATACAACTACAGAAGCAAGGATAAGTATGAAAAGAACAGTGAAAAGGGAAAGTTCGCCAACCTTCATCAGCTGAATCGTACTGCCTATAGCAGCCGGGAGTCGCACAACAATACCAGCGTAAATTAAAAGGGAGATACCATTACCTATACCACGCTCAGTTATCTGCTCACCCAACCACATGAGAAAAGTACTGCCGGTGGCAAGGATAAGCGCAGTGAAAATTCTGAACCCCCAACCCGGATAGAGGACTATTACTTCTCCTCCCGGACCTCTCATCCCCTCAAGTCCATATGCTATTCCAAGTCCCTGAAAAAAGGCAAGGGCAACTGTGAGATACCTGGTATATTGTGTTATCTTCTTCCTTCCAAGCTCACCCTGTTTTTTTAGCTGATCGAGAGCTGGTATAACAACTGTAAGTACCTCCAATATTATGGCGGCACTGATGTAGGGCATAACACCAAGAGCTGTAACAGAGAATCTGCTTATTGCACCACCTGAGAAGAGATTTATCATTCCGAAAAGAGTTCCCTGGGCCCTCTGGAAAAAACTCATGAGAGCCTGCGTATTAACACCGGGGGTAGGAATGAAAACACCTATTCTGTAAACGGCAAGCATTAAAAGGGTAAAAAAGATCCTCTTTCTCAATTCAGGAACTTTTCCGAGAGAATCAATATTCCCGAGCATTACTGCTGGATCTCCTCTATGCTACCACCTGCAGATAAAATTTTCTCCCTGGCACCTTTTGAAAATTTGTGTGCCTTTACTGTGAGTTTCCTCTTCAGTTCTCCCTTTCCAAGGATCTTGATACCATCCTTCATCTTTTTAACAATTCCTGTCTGCAGAAGAAGTTCGGGATCAACGACTGTCCCATCTTCAAATCTGTTAAGCTTCTCAACATTCACTTCAGCATATTCCTTCCTGAAAAGAGCATTACTGAACCCAAATTTGGGGAGTCTCCTTTTTAAAGGCATCTGACCACCTTCAAAATCAGGTGGAACTCCACCTCCCGACCGTGCATTCTGACCCTTGTGTCCCCTTCCAGCCGTCTTTCCCCAGCCGGAAGACTCTCCCCTCCCAACTCTCTTTCTTTTATGCCTTGAACCGGGAAACGGCCTTAATTCATAGAGTTCCATTTAATCCTCCTATTCCCCTAAAATTTCCTCAACCTTTTTACCTCTTTTCTTTGCAACATACTCCGGTGATTCCAGCTGCAAAAATCCATCAATAACAGCTTTAACAAGATTCTGGGGATTGTTGGATCCCAGGCTTTTGGTAAGTATATTCTTTATTCCTGCTGCCTCAACAACTGCACGCACTGTGCTTCCTGCTATAACTCCTGTACCTGGACTGGCGGGCTTTAGCAGAACCTTGCTTGCCTTGAAATGCCCGATGACCTCATGGGGAATGGTATCATTTATAATGGGAACCTCGATTATATTCTTCTTCGCATCTGCCACAGCCTTCCTCACCGCATCAGGAACCTGTCTTGCCTTTCCAAGCCCAACACCAACCCTTCCTTTACCATCACCAACCACCACGAGAACAGAAAAATTAAATCTACGACCGCCGGCAACAACCTTCGCTACTCTTCTTATCTGAACAGTTTTCTCTATCCACTCATCCTCTCTCAACCTTTCAAAAGCCAATTTCAGTCACCTCCTCTTAAAACTTTAAACCAGCCTCTCTTGCAGCATCTGCAAGAGCTTTTACCCTGCCATGATATTTGTAACCATTTCTGTCAAAAACGACCTTTTCAATTCCCTTTTCCAGCGCCCTTTTCGTTATCAGCTCTCCCACCACTCTGGCCGCATTAATATCTTTGGTGGAGGGTAGCTTCTCCCTTAAATCCTTTTCCAGGGTGGATGCTGAAACAAGGGTTCTGCCCTCTTCATCATTGATGATCTGAGCATAAATATACTTCAGACTCTTATAAACTGTAAGCCTTGGTCTTTCAGCAGTACCCCTGATCTTCTTTCTGATTCTGATCTTCCTTCTCAATCTCTTATTTTTTCTTTCCTTCTTGCTCAGCATCTTACAACCTCACTATTTTTTCGACTTCTTGCCTTCCTTCAGAATCAACCTTTCATCACTATATCTGATACCTTTGCCCTTGTAATTATCCGGTTCCCTGAATCCTCTTATGATTGCCGCTACCTGACCCACAAGTTGTTTATCAATTCCCTTAACTCTGATTATCATAACCTTCTGATTATTAATGGAAAATTGAGCCGGTTCCACTTCCAGTTCAATTCCCTGCGGAGGTTCATACTCAACAGGATGGGAATACCCAAGGGACATTACAAGTTTCCTTCCCCTCATCTGTGCATTGTAAATCGTACCAACAAGGTAAAGTTCTTTTACAAAACCCTCCGTTACTCCTTTAACCATGTTATTGATAAGGCTCCTTGTTAAACCCTGATATGCAAGCAACTGTTTATTTCTCTCATCATTGATCTTTACCCGGACCTCCCCATTATCAACCACAACATTGACTCCTTCCGGATGCTCCCAGGACAATTCACCTTTGGGACCCTTCACTTTTATCAATCTTCCCTCAACTGTTACATTAACCTTCTCAGGAATTTTCACAGGTATTTTCCCATATCTTGCCATTTTTTATCTCCTGTTTACCACACTATACAGAGTAATTCACCACCAACTCTCTCTTTCCTTGCCTGCTTATCAGTCATAACTCCCTTTGATGTGGATAAAATAGCAATTCCAAGTCCATTTCTCACTCTGGGAATCTCATCAACAGAAACATAAACCCTTCTTCCAGGCTTGCTGAGTCTTTCAATGTGAGCAATAACCGGCTTCCCGTTAAAGTATTTGAGGAAAATCTGAAATCTGAGTTTTTTCCCCTGCTCGCCCTTTCTTGTTGGTACAGAGAACTCCTGAAAATCCTCAATATATCCCTCATCCTTCAGAATCTGAAGGATTGCCCTTTTTAAGTTTGATGCAGGAACAACAACATCCTTTTTCCTTGCCTGCAAACCATTTCTTATTATTGTAAGCATATCAGCTATTGGATCCGTTACCATAGCATCCTCCTACCAGCTTGCCTTGCGTACTCCGGGGATCAATCCCCTTGATGCATACTTTCTGAAACAAATTCTGCACATTCCAAAATCCCTCAAATATCCCCTCGGCCTACCGCAGATGGGACACCTGTTGTACTTCCTGACCTTAAATTTAGGTTCCCTCTGAGCCTTAACTACCAGTGCTTTCCTCGCCAAGTTAAACCTCCTTTAACTTCTTCTAAAAGGCATACCAAGTTTATCAAGAAGGGCTTTCGCCTCTTCATCAGTCTCCGCTGATGTCACAATGGTTATATTCATTCCCTTTATCTTGTACACCTTATCATAATTGATTTCAGGGAAAATAATATGTTCTCTTATTCCAAGAGTATAGTTTCCATGTCCATCAAATGCCCTGGGGGATACTCCCCTGAAATCCCTCGTTCTCGGGAGAGCAACATTCACAAGCCTGTCGTAGAATTCCCACATATAATCTCTTCTGAGAGTAACCTTTAAACCAATAGCCATACCCTCCCTCAATTTAAAATTGGATATTGATTTTCTCGCCCTTGTAATTACGGGTTTTTGTCCAGTGATGAGGGCAAGGTCTTCACTCATTGCGTCTAAAAGCTTACCATCATGAATCGCCTCTCCAAGCCCCATATTCACCACTATTTTCACAAGACGGGGTACCTCCATGATGTTCTTATAACCAAACTCTTTCATCATTTCAGGCACAACGGTTTCATAATAATATTTTTTTAATCTGGGGACCATTTTATTCATCCTCCATTATGTCCTGTCGAGAATTTCTCCGCACCTGACGCAAACCCTTACTTTGGTACCATCCGGGAGAATCTTCTTCCTTGTTCTGACCGGTCTGCCACAATTTTCACAAACTATCATAACATTGGAAACATGAATTGACGCTTCCTTTTCAATAATTCCACCCTGAGGATATTTATCAGTGGGCCTCTGGTGTTTCTTTACCATGTTAACTTTCTCAACTATTACCCTCATCTCAGAGGGGAAAACCTTTTTAATTCTACCCCTCTTACCCTTATCCTTTCCAGCGATAACCTGAACCAGATCACCCTTTTTTACATGCAGCTTTACCCTCTTTTTCTTCTTATTTGCCATCTTAAAGCACCTCCGGCGCCAGGGAAATGATTTTCATGAAGTTTTTCGCCCTCAACTCTCTCGCTACGGGGCCAAAAATACGGGTTCCAATAGGTTCATTCTGTTTATTTATCAGGACCGCAGAATTCGTATCAAATCTGATATAGGTACCATCTGGTCTTCTCACTTCCTTCCTTGTCCTGACCACCACAGCTCGCACAACATCACCCTTTTTCACTTTGGAACCAGGTGCTACATCAACAACTGAAGCCACAATAACATCACCCAGTGAAGCATATCTTCTATTGGAGGCTCCAAGCACCCTTATGCACTTCACCTTTCTGGCACCTGAATTATCAGCCACATCGAGTATCGTTTCCATCTGGATCATCTTAGCTTCTCCTGCCTGGGATTTTATTCACCTTCTTTTACTCTTCTCTCAAGTATCTCTACAACTCTCCACCTTTTATGTCTGCTGAGGGGTCTTGTTTCCCTAATGAGGACTTTATCCCCCACTCTGCATTTATTTTCCTCATCATGGGCCATATACTTTTTTCTCTTTTTCACATACTTCTTGAACCTGGGATGCTGAACGAGCCTTTCAACCTGCACCACCACCGTTTTATCCATCTTGTCACTCACAACCACACCGACAAATGTTTTTCTCCGGATTTTTTTCTCACTCATTTTGCCTCACCTTTCCTTCTTCTTTCATTGAGAATTGTGAGGATTCTCGCAATATCCCTTTTAATTTTTCTTATCTTCGTTACATCTTCAAGTTCACCCATTTTCTTCTTGATCTTCAAATGAAACAGTTCTTCTCTTAATTCAGCCTCTTTCATTTCAAGTTCTCTGTCTGTTAATTCTCTCAGTTCTGACGCCTTCATTATATCCCTTCCTCTTCCAGACTTACAATTTTACATTTTACGGGCATCTTGTGCCCTGCCCTTCTGAGAGCCTCAATCATCACATCATCAGCCACACCGTCTATTTCATAAATTATCTTTCCGGGTTTCACAACAGCGACCCAGTATTCAACATTTCCCTTACCTTTACCCATTCTTGTCTCAGCAGGTTTTTTGGTAATGGGCTTATCAGGAAAAATCCTGATCCAGATTCTCGCACCTCTTTTAGCCTTCCTCACCATTGCAATTCTTCCAGCCTCAATCTGTCTCGCAGTGATCCAGCCAGCTTCAAGAGCCTGTAACCCGTACTTACCAAATGCCAGTGTGTTCCCTCTGTGGGCAATTCCTTTTATCCTTCCCTTTTGCTGTTTTCTGTGTTTAACTTTCCTGGGCTGTAACATCTGCTCCTCACTTTTTAGATTAGATTAACCTTTCAACTTCTGCTTCCTCTTTCCCGGAAGGAATAACCTCACCTTTAAAAATCCAGACCTTCACACCAATCACACCATATGTTGTAAAGGCTTCAGCAAATCCATAATCTATATCAGCTCTCAGAGTCTGAAGAGGAACTCTACCCTCTCTGATCCACTCTCTTCTCTTCATATCCGCTCCACCCAATCTTCCAGCTACCATAACTTTTACACCCTGGGCACCCACTCTCATTGCATCACTGACGGCTTTCTTCATTATTCTACGATAATTGCCTCTCCTCTCAATCATAAAGGCCACTCTCTCAGCTACAATCTGGGCATCCATCTCTGGCTTCTTGATATCTTTAACTTCTATCTGAAATTTTCTGTTAAACATGCTCTGGAGGGCATTTCTCAGTGCTTCCTGCTCCTGTCCCTTTTTACCTATGACATAACCCGGCCTCGCCGTGTGAATGGTCACCGTTACAACGTCAGACTCTTCCCTCCTTGCAATTTCAATTCTGGAAATTTCCGCCCTTTTAAGTCTGTTTTTTATATACTCTCTTATCTTAAAATCTTCATGAAGAAGTTCTCTGTATGTTTTTCCCTCAGCAAACCATTTTGAATCCCAGGTCTTAATAACTCCAAGCCTGAATCCAATTGGATGAACTTTCTGTCCCAAAACAAACCTCCTTCTTACAGTCTTTCGTCCAGTATAACTGTTATATGGGAGTATCTCTTCAATCTGAGGTTAACCCTGCCACCATAGGAGGGTTGAAACCTCTTAAGTCGTGGACCCTCATCAACAAAAATACGCTTTATATAGAGATTATCAATATCAAATCCACCTTTATCAATTGCATTGGCCACAGCAGACTTTATAATCTTGGCTATTATTGGAGCTGCCTTCTTGTTTGTCACCTGCAGAATAGCAAGAGCTTCCTCAACATCTTTTCCCCTCACCAGATCAGCAACAAGTCTGGCTTTTCTCGGTGCAATTCTTATGTACCTTCCAACTGCTCTAACCTCTGGCATTTTAACCCTCTCTATTTCTTACCTTTTTTCTTTCTATCACCGGCGTGGCCTCTGAAGGTCCTTGTAGGCGCGAATTCACCAAGTTTATGACCCACCATCGCCTCAGTAATAAAAACGGGCACAAAATCTCTCCCATTATGAACAGCGATTGTAAGTCCTATCATCTCTGGCACAATGGTTGATCTGCGGGACCAGGTCTTTATCGGTCTTCTATCTCCAGTCTCCTTTGCTTTCAAAACCTTTTTCATAAGATGATCATCAACAAAGGGCCCTTTCTTAAGTGACCTTGCCATTTTTTATCTCCTCTTTTCCCTTCTCTTCACAATAAACTTATCAGTTCGCTTATTGTGTCTCGTCTTTTTACCTTTACAATTTTTACCCCAGGGAGTCATTGGATATGGGTAACCCTTCTGCTTACCCTCTCCTCCTCCATGGGGGTGATCAACAGGATTCATTGCAACTCCTCTGACAGTGGGTCTGATTCCAAGCCATCTGCTTCTTCCCGCTTTTCCAATCACAATATTCTCATGATCCAGATTCCCTACCTGACCAATAGTGGCTTTACAATTCAAATGAACTTTTCTTAATTCTCCCGAGGGGAGTTTTATAAGTGCATAATTTCCTTCCTTACCAACTATCTGGGCATAGGCACCGGCAGCTCTTGCCAGCTGACCACCCTTTCCAATGTGGAGTTCCACGTTGTGTATGATTGTTCCCACCGGAATATTTTTCAGAGGAAGAGTATTACCAACCTTAATTTCAGCATTTTCGCTGGAAATTATGGTATCACCCACTTTCAATCCATGAGGAGCAATGATGTACCTCTTTTCACCGTCGGCATAAACAACAAGGGCAATTCTTGCTGAACGATTGGGATCATACTCAATGGTAAGTACCCTTGCAGGGATATCAATCTTATCCCTTTTGAAATCTATTATTCTGTACATTCTCTTGTGACCACCGCCCCTGTGTCTGACGGTGATCCTGCCGTAATTATTCCTTCCTCCAGTCTTTTTGAGAGGAACAAGAAGAGGTTTGTATGGTTTATCTGTTGTTATCTCAGAAAAATCTGAAACTGTCATAAATCTTCTGCCTGGTGTCACAGGCTTAAAACTCTTTACTCCCATTTTCTTTTCCCCTTTTTACGCACCTTCAAAATACTCGATTCTATCACCTTCCTGAAGCTCAATGTAAGCTTTCTTCCAGTTGGGCCTCTTTCCTTCGACCCACCCTCTTCTGACCTTTTTGCCTCTGACAATCATGGTCCTGACTTTTTTCACTTTAACTTTGAATATCTTTTCAACAGCTTCTTTTATCTCTTTTTTGTTGGCATTTATGTCAACCTCAAAGGCCACAATATTCTTTTTTTCCCTCAATCTCATCACCTTTTCAGTAACTATGGGCCTTTTGATAATCTGATATAACCTTTTCTCATCCATTTTCTAACCCCACCGTTCCTGTATTTTATCAAGTGCATCACGTGTTATCATTATATATTTTTTCTTCAAAATTTCATATGCATTGATTTCATCCCACCTCAAAACATCTACTTTTGGTATGTTCCTGAAAGATTTGATTAAAACTTCATTTCTGTCACCTATCACAATCAATGTATTTAGCGCATCAAATCTCTTCAATATTTCGTAAGCATCCTTTGTCTTTATCCTGGGTAACTCTATCTTATCAAGAAAATAAATTCTTCCTTCCCTGAATCTATCAGAGAGAGCTATTCTGAGTGCCTTTCTTCTCACTTTCTTAGGTAAATCAAAAGCGTAATCTCTTGGTTTAGGACCAAAAACAACTCCTCCACCTCTCCAGATGGGTGATCTTATGGATCCATGTCTTGCTCTTCCTGTACCTTTCTGTCTCCAGGGCTTTCTACCACCACCCCTTACTTCTCCTCTTGTTTTGGTGCTGGCTGTTCCAGCTCTTTTTCTCGCAAGCAACCAGCGGACATATTCATGAACTATGCTGAGTTTTCTCGGCTCATTGAAAACTGTTTCTTTAAGCTCAACTTCACCAACCTTCTCTTTCTGCTGATTGTAAAGATCCGCTTTCATTTTTTAGCCCCGCCTTTTTTGACAGATTGTTTTATAATTACCAGACCTTTATTCGGTCCAGGAATTGCTCCCTTTATGAGAAGGTAATTTTTCTCCTTTACCTTCCCGACAATTTTCAAATTCTGGATTGTTACTCTCTCATTTCCATAGTGTCCAGCCATTCTCGTACCTTTAAATGTACGACCGGGATGCTCACACATTCCCGTACTACCGTGAGTCCTGTGAAACTTTGATCCGTGGCTGGCACGACCTCCACCAAAATTCCATCTTTTCATGACACCTGCAAATCCTCTTCCCTTGGACCTGCCTGTCACATCAACATATTCACCCTCTTCAAATATATCGAGAGTTACTTCCTGACCCACCTCATAATTGTTAACCTCTTCGTCTGTGAGTCTTATTTCTCTCAGATAATAAAACATTCCTCTCCCACCCTTCCCCATATGACCTCTGAGAGGTTTATTCACTCTGTGCATCTTCTTGGGCAGAAAACCAAGCTGTATGGCATTATATCCATCAGTTTCTTTAGTCTTTTTCTGAATAACATAACAGGGACCA
>JALSQH010000007.1 GCA_026985515.1 bacterium | reverse complement strand
TAACCACTTCTAACTGAAGAGTAAAAATCCCAACAACGGTTGAGAGAGATGCAACCACACCGGCCAGCAGATCCCCACCTATTATTACATCATTTGTGATAGCCACACTATTCAGAATCGCAGCCTGATAGGATGAAGCTTCAAGGGTTAACCTGTCAACATTCCTCTGAAATTCTCTTTCCAGTCTTATCCTCCTGATATACTCCATACTCCATAACCCCACAAAGGTCACAACAATCAAACTCAATGCAACTAAGACATTAATGAATCCTCTTTCTCTCATCCTCAGTTAACCCTTTAAGTGATGCAAAATTAACCGGAACAATTTCAGATGAGGAAAGTTTCACAGCATAAATTCCAAGGTAGTAAAGGTAGGGATTGCATCTATCCTTATCAACTACACTGAACTGTGGAAAATCGGGAATATTTCTCTCAAGGAAACTCCTTACCTCTCCTTTAATGCTATTCTCATACCCATACACCCGGCTCCAGAAGCTCTGCAATTTATTTTGAAAGATATTATCCAGGTATGAAACGGGGTCTGTATTGACATTCTTTATTTTTTCCAGATAACTATTAACCCTTTTCTTCAAAGATATGTAACCCCCTGAAAGTTTACGGTATTTTTTGACAAATTCACCTACATCATCCCTGCATATCCCGACAATTCTGCCATTCATTGAGTTGATTTTTTCAACAACAGGGACAATAAATTTCCTGAATTGCCTTAATTTTCCTGCACTCATGGAACAGAATTTTTCTCTTTTTTCTCTGAACTCTTCAATTCTTCCATAAACACTTCTGGATACCCTCTCTGCGTAATCCAGAGAAGCAGATATTTTCTCACTTTCCTCCACCCAGCTGTCCAGTTCCTTTCCTATTTTTCCACAATTCCTGAGGATTTCTCCCTTATACACCTTTGCCTTTCCACTTAATCCCTGGATATTTTTCGCTCCCTCAACAATCTCATCTGTAATCATTTCACAGTACCTCTTCCCCTCATTAACACTCTTACTGCAGATGTCAATAATCTCATTCTTTCTCTCCTCAACTCTGTTTATAACCCTCACTGTCGAAGATGTGATCCTCCTGTAACCATCAAGAACCTTTCTTCCTGTTCCAAAGTATGAGATATACTCTTCGTAACTGACAGAGGGGGGATAGTAATCTTTAAAATCAATATCTGCCCTATCACAGGGTAAATTTATCTCCTCACACGAGGGAACATTGAACTCTGGAATTGAAGGAATTTCTATTTTCTCAATCTCACCACAGCCCTCTGCAATAGTGTTACTTATCACCAGGCCATAACCTTTCACACTTCTCACGCCCCTTTTAATCTCATTCTCAACCCGGGTAATCTCTCCCGCCACAGAATTAAACCTGTTAATCACCGTATCAAATTGATCATCTCCCGCAGAAAGACAGAGATTTTCAAAGTCATTGATTTTACTATCAATTTCCCCAAGTTTTGTATTAATTTTTGACTGGATTTTTTCAGTTACCGCTGTAAGATCAGAACAATAACCCGAAACCCTGGTTACATATCCAGAAAAAGAATCCATTAAATTATCAATTCCGGAGGTGAAACTGCTGACCTGATCTGAAAAGTTCTTAGCAATCTTTCCAAATGAATCGGAAAATTCCCTTACCCCCTCTCCAATTCCTGTAAGGAGTTTTGAGTAGTATTCCTCCACCTTTTCAGAAATAAACATATTCACATTTCCCATCTGATCATCAATCCAGTCCTCAACCCTCTCCTCAATTTCTCCCCTGCTTATGGTAAACTTTGTGCAGTAAATTTTTCCAAAGACTGGCAAAAGGGGATAGTTAAAGTCTACAGTTACCTCGAAGGGGAAAGGTATTGAAATGTCGTTAAAAACACCTTTACTGACTGCCTCTTTTATTTTCCTGGGATCAAAATTTTCAGGAGGGATAATTTTTACTTTTGTAAAAATTGCCGCATAGATTGCCCTGTCCAGAGCATCAACAAGTTCAGAAGGACCTCTGTTCTTAAGCTGGTTAAAAAGATTTCCCAGCTTTTCCTTAAGGTCTGCAACCTTCTTTAAATCTAAGAACCCTCCCACACTTCCCAAGGAGTTAACAGCCACTTCACTCAGAGGCGGAGAAAGAGGAATCAAGTTTTTTATTGCCAGTAATTTTAATTTTTCACCCGAAATTTCACCCTTTTCTGAATGCAGTACCTTTACAGGATTCATCATTATTTCCCGTGCAACTGCGTATGAAGCAGCGGAGAGAGAGGAGCGTGCCGCAATTATTAAAGATAATTGAACTGCTCCAAGTATGACCAACAGTAACACAGGGAAAACAATTAAAAACTCAAGCTGAACTTGACCTCTAACCATGATAGTTCATATTTTACAATTTATTGTTTTTTTTTCAAGAAATTCTTTATTCCCAAAATCTCAATTAGGAGATTTTGGGTGACTAAAGATTTATTATTTCAAAACACATGCCTTATATTCCGCCGTCACCTAAAGGGTGACGGCCGTGAGGTGCCGATTTATAGGGATAAAAAGGCAGACGCTGTATTAACCAGATTTCTATTTGAGGATTTCAGTCTTTCGGCACTTGACAGAAACATCAAAAATAATCTACCATTTTAAAAAGGAGGGATTAAATAGTAGAATTGAGACCAAAATATGGTTACACTTCAAATGACATCTGGGTCTTTGATGGAAGGGAGATCAAGCCAAAGTATGGCGCAACATCGAATGATATCTGGATATTTGATGGAAAAGAGTTAAGGCCCAAATATGGCGGATCATCAACCGATATCTGGGTCTATGAAAGGGGAGAATTCAGGCCTAAATATAACTACACATCACGGGACATATGGGTATTCGACAGAGGAGAGTTCAGGCCAAAGTACAACTACACATCAAAAGATATCTGGGTAAAACAGGGTAGAGAAATCAGACCCAAATATAACTATACCTCTCGAGATATCTGGGAAGTTTCAGGAGACCTTCCTGATCCGGTATGGGCAGCTGTCATAGTGCTGAAAATTGTCAGAAGGTAAACTTGCAAGTTTTGTCCATCCGGTTAGAATAAAATTAGATAAGCGCGCCCATAGCTCAGCTGGATAGAGCATCGGATTGCGGATCCGGGGGTCGGGTGTTCGAATCACCCTGGGCGCGCCAGGATAAAAAAATGAAGATTGCAGTTATCAGTGATACACATGGAAATTTTTCCGGGTTAAAGGAACTCTACATTTATCTCCGTGAAATTGAGCAGATAAAGAGATTTATCCATCTTGGTCACAACTTTTCTGATGTTGAAAAAGCCCACCTCCAGGCAATTGAGTCAGGGTTAAAGGAGGAAGAAACAACCTTTTTCTCAGATCTTGCCAGTGTACTGCTTGAAGATGACTCTCCTCTGTCAAAAATCAGGAGGATTGTTCAGGTTGCAGGGGCGAATGAAGAAGCAGCCAGGAAGGGACTGGCACCACTGATAGAATACATTGTACTCAACGGAGTTATTACTGTGGCGGTCCATGATATAAAGAATCTTACTGGAGAGGATATTCAAAATGGATATCTGTTTCTCCACGGGGCAACACACATACCTCAAATAGAGGTTCTTTCAGGGAGATTATTTGTAAATCCGGGGCACTTTTCCCTTCTGGAAAAGAGCAGACAAACATATGCCCTTTTAGAAATAACTGATGAAGCAATAAAAGCACAGATCAGATATGAAGATCACTCTGTGAAAGAAGAAAAATCGATAAAAATAAAGCGGTCCCGAAAAATCGGGATCCGCTGATTATTTATTCTCTTCCGATTCAGCCTTTGCCTGGTCAATAATCTTTTTGGCAAGGTGACTTGGTACCTCTTCGTAGTGACTGAACTCCATGGAAAAGTATCCTCTTCCCTGAGTCATTGATCTGAGGTCAGGTGCGTATGTCAGAACTTCAGCAAGAGGCACATAGGCAGTTATAACCTGTGCACCTGCCTTGGGAACAACTCCAACTATTTTTCCTCTTCTCGCATTGAGGTCTCCTGTGATTGTGCCCATATACTCTTCAGGAACCACAATCTCCATCTTCATTATGGGCTCAAGAAGGACAGGCTGAGCTTCTACGACAGCCTTTTTAAAAGCCAGAGAACCAGCAATCTGAAAAGCGAGGTCTGAGGAATCAACGGGGTGGTGACTTCCGTCGTAAAGAGTCACTTTAACATCAACGACTGGATAACCTGCAAGGGGACCCTTCTGCATGGCTTCTCTGATACCTTTCTCAACTGAGGGAATAAACTGTCTTGGAATAACTCCACCAACAATTTTATCAACAAACTCAAACCCCTTACCTCTCTCCAGGGGTTCAATCTCTATCCAGCAATCACCATACTGACCATGACCTCCAGTCTGCTTTTTATACTTGCCCTGGGCTCTTGCCTTTTTCTTTATTGTTTCTCTGTATGGAACCTTTGGGGCAAGGAGTTCCACCTCAACTCCGTACTTTCTCTTCAACTTTTCAATTGCCGCCTCAATTTGAACCTGCCCAAGTCCCTTAAGTAGCAATTCCTTTGTCTGCGGTTCCCTTTCAAGCCTGAGAGATGGATCCTCCTCCACCAGTCTATTGAGAGCATTGATCATTTTTTCTTCATCATGCTTTCCCTTCGGTCTTACAGCATAGGCAAGGACAGGTTCTGGTGGATGAATGAGATCGAAAATAACAGGATTTTTATCAGACGAAATTGAATCGCCGGTGGAACCCTCCTTTAACTTTGGAATCGCCACAATATCTCCTGCTCCAGCTTCTGTAACCTGTATGAACTTTTTACCTAAAATTTTGTTTATCTGGGTGACCTTATCTTTGTAATGTTTGTTTGGTATATAAATCACAGAATCCTGCGCAAGTGTTCCTGAAAAGATTTTCACATAATTGACCTTTCCTGCAAACTGATCTATTGTGGTTTTGAAAATAATACCTGACAGGAAAGCTGTCTTGGAGGGATGTATTTCCACCTCATTACCATCTGGATCCTTTGCAGGGATGGGGGATCTCTCAACAGGTGATGGAAGATAATCTCTGATTGCTTCAACAAGCTGGATTACACCAATATTTTTCGCTGCTGAACCCATAACAGCAGGAATAATTTTCCTGCTCAGGACACCGTATCTCAACTTTTTTTTCAATTCATCACTCGGGATTTCCTCTCCATCAAGGTATCTCTCGAGCATTTCATCATCCTGCTCCACAATGGTCTCAATGAGGGAATTCCTGAATTCCTCCACCTGATCCTGATACTCATCGGGGATATCCTTAACCTTAAACTTTCCTGACCCATCAGTTTCATAGAAATATGCTTTATTCTCGAGAAGATCAATCAAGCCATGAAACTCTCCCTCTTTACCCATGGGTATCTGAAGAAGAGCAGGCTTTATCCCGAAGTTCTTTTCCACATCATCAGCAGCTCTCAAGTAGTCAGACTTTTCCATATCAAGCTTGTTTATGAAGATGAGCCTCGGCAACTCATACTCATCAAGATACTCCCAGAATCTTATTGTCTGGTCCTTCACGCCAGAAATTGCACTTACCAGTATCACCGCACCTTCGCTGACCAAAAGAGCATTTTTTGCATCAAAGACAAAATTTGAATAACCGGGGGTATCAAGTACGTTAAATTCATAATCACCATACTTGAAATTGTAAACCTGCGTGTAAAGGGTAAAATTTCTCTTCTTCTCCTCCTCTTCCATATCCGCTATTGGTTCTCCACCATTATATTTTCGGAACCCTTTAACAGCCTTAACATCAAAAAGAAGCGCCTCAATAAGAACACTTTTCCCCGCTCCATCATGGGCAACAAAACTTACATTCCTCAACTTTTCTCTATCCGTCATAACTTCCCCCTTTTAAATTATAGTTACACCAATGGCAATTATATCATAAGAAACAGGTCATCTACAAGACAAATTCTTCACTTTTCAATCTCATTTTCCTCAAAGAATAAATCTATCGTTTCCGCAATGTAGTCAATCTCAATTTTAAATGCAACTGGAATAGCAACAAAGGGCATCCGCATAAGCAATTTTTCATTTCTGTAAAATCCGCTCCCTTTCCTGTATGCTTCTTCTTCAGCTCTGATCTCATCAGATGGATACCTTTTGACCATGAAAAAAATAAATTTTATGCTATCTGACAGTACTGGCTTAAACTCTTCTTCAATTTTATAGTAGGGAATTTTTCCCTCTTTCATTCTTCTGTTATTTCTGATAATGATACCTGGTAATTTCTTAAAAATTCTCGCCTCATATGAATTTAACCTTCCTGTAAGTTTGTATCCAGAAAGATTCCTGGTGGCAGTAACATAACTGGAGTAAAAGTATCTGAATCCCTTCTTAAAGTAGTTGATAAAATAATCCACCATCAAACCTGCAAGATCCTGATTATATTTTGAAACTGGCATGAAAAAATCCTCATCAAGAATACCTTCAAGTTTTTCAACCATATCGCTCCATTTCTTCTCCAGAATACTGAATCTTTCATTTTCCTGAGTTACTGAATTATTAAAATAATGAGATGAAACTTGTGTTGCTTCTTTTTTCACAGCAACTTTACGGGAAACCTTTTCGCTGTGTGTAACAACACCTTCTTTTTCTGAATTCCTGTGCAGGAAAAAAATAACTGTACCCAGAAGAAAAAACAATACTACCAGAAAAATCGCCCTTTTCACCTGAGAATTTCCCCTGACATTAAATTGTCAATAAAATTTTTAAGTGAAGTAATATCATGGACATCCTCAGGAAACTCCGGCACAAGATACAGAGGTTGCTTTGTCCTGCTGATTACATTCATGGCAACTTCCCTGTCCCTTTTACTCAGAGATATATACTTTTCAATCCAGTCAAAAATGAACTTCTCATCTTCTTCAATCAGTGATTCAAGTTTCCTCTTTTTATCCCTGTCCCACTTAAACCCTTCGGGTAAAAGGTGGACCCTGTTCATAATGAAAAATCCAAATGGCAACCCCATTTCACTGATTTTATCGTACAGAAAAAAAGCTTCATCCAGATTAACTTCCTGAGGACCCATAATAATGAGAAAAACACTTTTCTGACTCTTGAGCAACTTCATCACTGCATCTGACCTGTTTTTAAAACCATCGTAGAGTCCCTCAAAAGAGAGAAAAAATTCAGATACCTCTCTTAAAATTTCTCCTCCCGTTACCCTCTCTACAAGCATAAACAGGCTTTCAATCCCGCCTCTGAAAATCTTCAGTCCAATTTTACCTGTCTGGAAATAGAGCTTCAGCATTATATTGATAATTCCTGCGTTGAGAAAATCCACCATCTTTTTAGGAGCTTCAAGGAAATCGATGGCATGGCGGGTTGGAGGAGTATCAAGCACAATCAGATCATACCTTCCGCTTCTGTGAATATCATATACCTTTTCCATTGCAATATATTCATGGCTGCCCGAAAAAGCAGTGGTTATGTTCTGATACAATCTGTTTGAAAAAATCCTCTCTGCCACCTCTCTTGTGGGCGAAATTTTCTCTATTAATTCATCGAAACTCCTCTTCATATCAAGCATCATCGCATGCAGAGTACCCGGTGCATTGAGCCCCAGTTCCCCCAGTGGCACCTCCGTCTCCTCGTTTCCAATTTTGATACCCAGTGCATCGGCAAGTCTCCTTGCAGGGTCAATGGTGAGAACGAGAACATTTTTCCCCCTCTGTGCAGCTCTTATGGCTATGGCAGCAGAAGTGGTGGTTTTTCCCACCCCGCCACTTCCTCCACATATAATTATCTCTTTCTCATCAATGAATCTGTCAAGAAGATAACTCATCCCACACTCATCTCTACATTTATGATAGTTGCAATTCTAATAAGTTCCTCCCGTGTAAAGGAGGGTGTGAAGAGAAAAGGAATTTTAACTACATTTGGAGCAAAATTTTCTTCAAGTATTTTCACATATTTTTTCTGCATCGTACCCTTTTTCTCAATGGATGAGAGAATCTCAACCACATCTTCCATACCCTCATTTGCCAGTTTCTGACTCAGAACCATGAACCTTTCCTCATCAACCTCAGGATAAACACCATTTATGAAAACAACTCCCAGGGGAATTGAGAGTGATCTTACCTTTTCAGCAAACTCCAGAGTTTCACTTGCAGGCATCTCCTCCGGCAGAGCCACAATATTGACAAGCGTTCTTTCAGGATCAGTAAAGAGGTCCTGAATGGGTTGGGTTTGATTTTTTATGGGTCCAAATTTTACTGTTTCAATGGTCGCCCGGGGTACACGGAGAAGGTTGAAACAGTGTCCCGTCGCAGGAGCGTCTACTATCACAAGGTCAAATAGTGGGGAACCATCTTTTCGTTTCAGATTCTCCATGTACCAGATTTTTCCGGCAGTGGTCAAATCATCAAGCCCTGGCAGAGCAGTGGCAAAAATTCTGAAAAGTTTATTTTTTAAAACTCTATTGTAGAGAAACCTGAATTTCAACTGAAGCTTCATATACTCTTCAACAGCGTATCTCGGATCAATATTCAACGCAAAGATATCTGGCAAAATCTCTCTTTCTTTATAAACGATCTCTGGAATTCCGAGGAATCTTGAAATTCTTGATGTGGGTGAAACTTCTATGAGCAAAACCCTTTTACCCGATTCCGCGGCAAGAAGCGCAAGAGATATTGCTACTGTGGTTTTACCAACTCCGCCTTTTCCGGTTACCCACAGAAGTCTTTTAGAGAAAAAATCACTTTTTTGCACCTGAAATCCTCTCCAGTTCCTCAGCTTCTGCAACGATTATCTCAAACACTTTAAGTGAAAACATCATTGAGTTATGTCCCAGAAAATCGAGTGTATACCTTCTTCCAATTTTTGCAAAAGAGTGAGTATAAGGAATCACAAGATTATCCGCCTTTGTTCCAAGCGAAACAAGTCTCACTTTTTTAAAATATTTTCCCATATCTCTATTGAGATCCTTAAGAAAATTTGATTCAGGAACCATCTCCTTCGCACTGTATCCTGACCCGAAAACTGAAACCTTTGTACCGCGATGAGGGGTGGATATTGTGAAAAGGGCCGCAACTTTTTCGTCACCACCAAGCCTCTGAATGTAATATCTTCCAATTAACCCACCCATACTGTGACCGATCAGAATAACTTTACTGGCTCCTGTTTGTTTCAAAACAGATTCCACTTTTTTCTGAAGAATTTCTGAAAGGTAATAAATATTGCAGTAAAATGGTACAGGAGGCATTGTGAAAACTCTAAATCCTGCACGGTTAAGGAAAAAAGCGTAGGGAAAAAAGTAACCCCTGTTGGCAGAGTATCCGGGGATAAAAATAACAGGATACTCCCTCCAGCCTTCCCTGAAGAGAGAATCGTAATTGAAGAAAAAACCAATCAGATCAAGGATAAAAACAAAGATTGTGGTGATTCCCTCCCATACAATGGAGAAGAAGATGAAGAGGTCAAAAGATTCCTCTAAAGGTGCATTCATTCTCTCATACTGGTTGAGAAGAAAAGTAAAAAAAAGGAAGAATATATAGATACAGAGCAGTAATTCCAGGAAAGCCATTTTACCTCCTCCACTTTTGACATCAGTTTACAATCATTATACTATAATATTAGGAAAGAAGGAAAATGAATGACTGAAGTGTAGGATTCAGATGAAAAACGAAATTGAAAAAATCAAAGGGACCATTAAAACAATTTTCGAGATGAAAAGGATTTCTTTAAAAGAAATTATTCTATTTGGATCACGTGCCAGAGGAGATTTTGATAATCTAAGTGATTGGGATATACTCGTTATCACCAGAGATTCACTTACATTAAAACAGAAACGTGAAATCGGTCATCTTATTCGTAAAAGCCTTGGGAAAAATCTGATACCATGTGACGTGATAATAAAATCGGAGTGTGAAATTAATAATAGGAAGAATATTCCAGGGAGTCTCATAAGAACAGCTCTTATGGAAGGAAAAAAAATATGATAGAAGAAGAAACAAAACGCTATAAACTTGACATCTCCGAAGAACATCTGGAATGAAAGAGGGGGAATTATCCCCCTCTCAAAGGGCGGGCAGGTAGAGGTCATTCAAGAGATTTGTGACAGAACCACCAGTCAAAACACTCATACTGCTTCGGTCTTTCCTCTGCAGTCTTCACATCAGCAGCAGGCGGTATAATCACTTCATTTCCTATCAATTCATTTTCCGGCCAGTTGGCAGGTATGGCGACTCCATTCTTATCACTTACCTGAAAGGCATCAATCATTCTCAAAATCTCATCCATATTTCTTCCTATCTCCTGAGGATAGTAAAGAATAGCCCTGATTATTCCCTCTGGATCAACGATAAAAACTGCCCTCACAGTATTGGTACCCTTCCCAGGATGAATCAATCCAAGTCTGTTTGCAACAGCACCAGTATCATCAGCAATAATGGGAAACTGGATTTCTACATTTAATTTTTCCCTGATCCACTCCACCCACTTGATATGAGAAAAAACCTGATCAATGCTGAGCCCAATCAACTCTGTGTTCATCTCTCTGAATTTTTCATACCTTCTCTGAAATGCAACAAATTCAGTGGTACAAACCGGGGTGAAATCAGCAGGGTGACTGAAAAGGATAAACCACTTCCCTCTGTAATCATCAGGTAATTTTTTCACACCGTGAGTTGTTTTGACCTCAAGTTCTGGAAACCTTTCACCAATTAATGGGAATCTCTGTTCCATTTTTAAACCTCCTTTTATTAGTTTTAGTTTTGAAGTCATTATAAAATAAAATTTTTAACTTGTCAAGTTTTTTTTGAAATGGTATAATTAAAGTGTGTTAAATTTTAAAGAAAGGGGTGGTAACAATGACTTATGAAGAGGCACTGAAAAAATTAAAAGACACGGGGAACATAATTTCAATGCCCCGAATGACTATCCTCAAATATGTGCTTGAACACAAAACTCACCACACAGCGGAGAGCATTTACGAAACTCTGAAAAAAGAGTATCCAAGTATATCCATAGCCACAGTTTACAACACACTGAAACTCTTTGCTAAAATTGGAATTGTAAAGCAACTGATGATAGATGAAAGTAAGGTTTACTACGATTCAAACATTTATCCCCACTTTCATCTCAAATGCACAGTCTGCGGTAAAATTTATGATGTCTCCCCTCCAATTTGCAGAGAGCTTGAAGGATTGAAAGACATAGAGGGCCATATTGTAAATGACGCCCATGTTTACTTCTACGGTGTTTGTTCCGATTGCAGAAAAAATATGACTACCGGCGGGGAAGATACCTGAGGGGATCCACAGGCCTTGTCCCTATCCTGATTTCAAAGTGAAGGTGTGGCCCTGTGGCTCTTCCGCTTTTCCCCACATAACCTATTATCTGGCCCTGTTTAACCCTCTGACCCTTTCTCACAAGATTTCGCTTATTGTGAGCATAAACGGTAAAAACTCGGGGGGTATGCTTAATAACAATCATGTTACCATATCCCGTTAAACCGTTTCCACTGTAGATAACCACTCCATCCGCCGCAGCTCTGATAGGTGTTCCCAGGGGTGCTCCAATATCTATTCCATCGTGATGTTCATGGCCTCTCCAGCCAAATGGAGAAGTCACAACCCCCTCAACAGGCCATATAAACTCGGGAATTTTCAAAGCCAGAACTTTTTTTCTTTTCTTCTTAACTGGATAAGGTGCACCCTTGCTCCTCTCTCGTTGAATCTCTTTTGATGTTTCTTTCCTCCTGTTTTTATTTTGCCTCTCTCCAGGTAAATCTGGCAACCTTACCTCCGGGACAGTGAAATCAATTTCTCCAGCAGTTTCAACCTTTTTCTTCCTTTGGACAGGAGAAGACTTTTTTTTGCTTGCACTTTCTCCTTTTCCTGAATTTCTTATAATATCTCCTACAGTACTTGGAACATATCTCTGCCTTGTGGCACCGGGAATAAAAATTCTGTCGCCAGGTTTTATTTTTGTGGGATCCCTGATTTTATTTACCTTCATCAGCTCATACAGACTCACATTATAAGTTTTCGCAATTGTGTAGAGAGTCTGCCCGGGCTTTACAATGTGGTAAATGCCATGAGGTGTGAAACACCCTGAAAAGAAAAAGGCAAGCACTATCAGTGTCTTCACAAGGATCCTTTTCATATTAAATATTTTACCACAAGAAAACCGCCAATAAGCAGTACCACAAAAAGAATTGTGAGAAGATTGAAGTACCTGTCAATAAAATCCCTTGCCCTCTCTCCGAAAAAGTAAAAAAACAGAGCGACAAGATAGAACCTCGCAGCTCTGCTTGCAGCTGAAACCACAATAAAGAGGAGAATTGGAGAATGAAAAGCTCCAGACGCAATGGTGAACACCTTGTATGGGATGGGGGTAAATCCTGCAACAGCAAGGAACCAGACATTATATTCGTTGTAGAGGTGACGGAGATATTCAAATTTTTCCATGGCACCGTAAAATGTGAGAATTCTCACACCAATTGTGTTCATAAAACTGTAACCGATGTAGTACCCAAGCAATCCTCCAGTTACTGAACCCACAGTTGAGAGAAAGGCGTACCAGAAGGATTTAAGAGGTTCTCCAAGGGCAAGAGCCATTAGCAGTATATCTGGTGGAACCGGGAAGAAAGATGCTTCGGCAAAAGCAAGGAAAAGAAGTGCAGCAGGACCATAGGGAGTATCAGCCCACCCCAGAACCCAGTCGTAAAGTCTCCTTATTATCCCGGGTTGTTTAAAAGTTGTTGATTCCAGAGATCTTCCCATTTTTTTAATTCCTGGAGTAACCTGTAATTGGTAAGATCGAGGTGAATTGGTGTGATTGAAACATATCCCTCCTCCACAGCCACAATATCTGAATCTGGTATATTTTCATAACCCAGATCTTTCCCCCCGATCCAGTAATATTTCTTACCCCTTGGATCAATCTTCTCCACTATTGCCTCCCCATACTTCCTCTTTCCCTGCCTCGTAAACTTCAACCCTTTATAGTACCTGCACCTTCTCTTATTTGGAAAATTGACATTTATTATTGTTCCCTGAGGTATGCCGGTCTCAAGAAACTTTTCCACTATCCTTCTGGCAACTCTCCCAGCAGGTCTGAAATAGGCAGGAGGATCAAGGGTAGCAAGGGAAAAGGCAATTGATGGAACTCCGAGAAGACATCCCTCAATGGCCGCCGAGACTGTTCCTGAATAGGTTATATCATCACCCAGATTGGGACCAAAATTTATTCCTGAAACAACCATATCAGGTTTTTCTGGAAGCAACCCGTTAATGGCAATATTCACACAATCTGTGGGAGTTCCATCCACAGCAAAAAAATTCTTTTTTACCTCCTTGATCCTGAGTGGCCGATGAAGTGAGAGGGCATGACTTACAGCAGAACGCTCCCTGTCAGGAGCCACGACATAAATTTTACCAAGAGACTTTAACTCCTCATAGAGAACCTGAAGGCCACGAGCATATATTCCATCATCGTTGGAAATAAGGATTACCAAACTCACCTCTAAATAAAAAATGGTCGGGGCGAGCCGATTTGAACGGCCGACCACACGCACCCCAAGCGTGTGCGCTACCAGGCTGCGCTACGCCCCGATCTAAATTTTTTCCAGCAGTTGTTTTGCTTCAATAAGAATGTTCTTTATTCTGGAAATATCGTGGAAGTTTTTCTCCTCACGCCTGAAATATCTTTTGACTCCCTCTATTCTCATACCATCTTCATAGAGCATTTTCTTGACAAGGGCAAACTTTTCCACATCCTCCTCTGTATACAATCTCTGCCCACCTTTTCCCCTCATAGAGGGCTTCAAAAAAGGAATCTCTTTTTCCCAGTACCTGAGAACATGAGTTTCAACACCAAGTTTATTACTCACTTCTCCTATCCGATAGAGAATTTTTTCATTCATCCTCTATTTATTTCCCTCCTCCACACCTGACTCGGATGAAAAACCACCACTCTTCGAGGTGGAATTTCAATTTCCACTTTTGTCTTTGGATTCCTCCCTATCCTCTTGCCCTTGTCCCTCAAAATAAAATTTCCAAACCCGCTTATCTTTACATTTTCTCCCTTCTCAAGGGTGGATTTTATAAGTTCAAGAATAGTATCCACTACCTCTGCTGATTCCTTCAGAGGGAGACCCACTTCTCTGTTGATCTTTTCAGCAATCTTCGCTTTTGTAACTGTCACTTTCAACCTCCTTCCTTTTATATTTTATCCATTACAGAGGTAACTTCAAGAAATCACTCCCTTAATTCTCCACCTACCTCAGCAAGCCCAGCAAGAACAGAATCTATTATTTCTGAAATTTCCTCTTCTGTCAATGTCTTTTCTCTGCTCTGAAAGTAGAATCTTATTCCCACACTTTTCTTTCCCGGTGGAATCTTCTCACCCCTGTACAGGTCAAAGATCCTTATATCCCAGGCAAGATCACCAGCCCTCTCTTTTGCTATTCTCAAAATTTTTTCTACAGGTAGATCTTCAGGAACCACCACTGCAAGATCCCTTTCAGCAGCAGGAAATTTTGAAATCTCCCTGTATTTGACCTTCTGCTGGGGCAGAGAAAAAAGTTTTGTGAGATTGATTTCTCCATAATAAACCTTTTGTTTAATCTTTAACTTCTGAAGAATCTCCGGGTGAATCTGGCCAATATTACCAACCTTCTCACCTTTAATCCACAGAGAAGCCTGCTGATATGGGTGATAGAAGCTTTCCGCTTCCTCCCTCCACTGATAGGAGCCGTTGAAAACTCTTTCAAGAAAAGCTTCAACAACTCCCTTCAAATCATAAAAGTCCACATCCTCGTTTCCCCACCCCCAGTGAGGGAGAAATCTCTTTCCCGTCATTGCAAGGGAAAGATGATACTCCTCAACATAGTTTTCCTCTTTAAAATAAACCTTCCCAATTTCAAACAGCTTCAGATTGTAAAACTGCATACTCAAATTGGTGCGTAGATTTTCAAGCATGCCAGGTAACAGTGTGGTTCTCATTACATTCTGTGATGTGAGGGGGTTGACTATTCTCACAACTTTCAGCCGACTGTCCTCCTCACTTAACCCAAGAAGCTTTAGAGCATCCTCCGGTATAAAACTGTAGTTAATTACCTCATTGAACCCCCACTGAGTGAAATACTCCCTGAGTCTCAAAAATTTAACAGTATCTGAAACGGGAGAAAATTCCTTCACCCTTATGGCAGGATATGTTACAGGAATCTGGTCATAACCATATATCCTTGCCACCTCTTCAACTAAATCCACACTTCTATCCAGATCATATCTCCAGGAGGGGGGGATAATCTTTATCCCATCTTCACACTTCTCCGCCACCCGACAGCCGAGATCCACCAGGATCTTCGTACTTTTCTCCCTCTCTATTTTCAATCCCAGTAATTTTTCCTGTTCCGACCACTTCAATTCAACAATTTTATCACGATAAGGGAGCTCCCCAGCTTTTACAATGCCCCTGTGCACTCTCCCTCCCGCATACTTCTGTATCAGATAGGAGGCCCTATCTGAAGCGAAATCTATCATGAGAGGATCAACTCCCCTCTCAAATCTGTAGGAGGCGTCTGTCTGAATTCCAAGCCTTCTTGCAGTATGTCTTATCACCACTGGATTGAAGTAGGCACTTTCGAGGATGACTGATCCGGTACTCTCATTAACTCCGCTTTCCTCACCTCCCATGATTCCCGCCAGAGCAACGGGATTCTTTTCATCAGCAATCACAAGATCTCTACCAGAAAGTTCCCTTTCAGTGCCATCAAGAAGAAGGATCTTCTCTCCCTCTCTGGCAGATCTCACCCTGATTATTTTCCCTCCGATGCGAGTTGCATCGAAGGCATGAAGGGGCTGGCCCAGTTCCATCAAAACAAAATTTGTAATGTCAACGATATTGCTTATAGACCTCACTCCAACTTTTGCCAGTTGAGCCTGAACAAAGAGGGGAGAAGGAACCACTTTCACATTGTCGATGTATCTGCCAGTGTAATATGGTCCTTTCTCAGGCGAGTCAATTATCACCTTGAAAAATTCAGAGGAAGGCGGATCTTCCTCATCTATTTTAACTTCAGGCAGGACCACCTCCTCCAGTCCAAAAATCGCCTTCAACTCTCTGGCCACACCAAGATGACTGAGACAATCACCCCTGTTGGGGGTTATCTCAACTTCAATAATGGTATCAGGAATTTCTATTATTTCCTTCAAACCTGTGCCGGGTGGTAAATCATCTGAAAATCTGAGAAGCCGGGTACTCTTTTCCTCCCACCCCAGATCTTCAGCAGCAATCAGCATTGCCTCAGAGAGGTATTCGCCAAACCTGCGGGATTTAATTTCTATTCCATCAAACTTTTTACCTTTAACCACTCCGAGAAGTTTCTCTCCCTTTTTTATGGTAACATCAGCAGAAACAATGCTGAAATAATTGTTCCCGTCAAAAATTTTACCCACAACAAGTTTTCCCTCTCTTCCGGGAAAGGGAGCCACATCTTCCACCTTCACCACCACAACATCTTCCCAGCCTTCACCCCATTTTTCCTCAACAACATCAACCTCAAGTCCAGCCATAGTTAGCCTGTATGCCACATCATGAGGATCAGCATCAAGAGGTATGAATTTTTTAAGCCAGGAAAAACTTATGAGCATTATCCACCTCTATCTGAATTGAGAGAGGAATCTGAGATTGTTTTCAAAAAGCAACCTGATATCATCAATTCCATACTTCAGCATGGCTATCCTCTCAACCCCCATTCCAAAGGCAAAGCCGGTGTACTTATCTGGATCAATATCCACATACTTGAAAACTTCTGGATCCACCATGCCTGCACCAAGGATCTCAAGCCAGCCTGTATACTTACAAACTCTGCAACCTTTACCACCACATATGACACACTGAATATCCATCTCCACACTGGGTTCAGTAAAAGGGAAAAAACTGGGCCTGAATCTCACCCGTGTTTCTGGCCCAAAAATCTCCCTTGCAAACATGGTGAGAGTCCCCTTCAGGTCAGCGAAAGTGACATCAACATCCACAAGCAGGCCCTCCACCTGATGAAACATTGGCGTATGGGTAAGATCAGCGTCTCTCCTATAAACCTTCCCTGGTGCTATGATGTGAATGGGGGGCCTCTGCTTCTCCATGGTACGGATCTGAACGGGGGATGTGTGGGTCCTCAAAAGGAAGTTTTCTCTATCAACGTAAAAGGTATCCTGCATGTCTCTCGCAGGATGCTCTGGAGGTATATTGAGTGCCTGAAAGTTGTGGTAATCATCCTCAATATCGGGGCCTTCAGCAACCTCAAAACCCATTCTCACAAAGACATCAATGATCTCAGCCATCGTTGTGTGAACTGGATGATAGGCACCAAGGTCCGGGGCTCTGCCCGGCAGTGTAATATCCACTCTTTCGCTTTTAAACTTCTCTTCCTGAACTCTTTTTCTGACAATTTCAAAATACTCTTCAAGCTTTTCCTGCGTCCAGAGTTTGAGGTCATTTATCAATTTGCCAAAGACCGGTCTTTCATCAGGAGGGATGTCCCTCAGCTTCTTCAGAAGAAGTGTTACCTTGCCCTTTTTTCCGAGATACTCAACTCTGAGGTTATTCAGATCCTTAAGGGTGGAAACTTTTTTAAGCTTTTCCTCTAACTCTTCCTTTACTCTGGATATTTCTTCCTTCATTGTAACTGGGCTCTGGCCTGTTCCACGAGATCTCTGAAAGCTTCCTTATCCCACACAGCGAGATCAGCAAGAACTTTCCTGTCAAGGTCTATTCCAGCCTTCTTCAATCCATAAATGAAACGACTGTATGAAAGTCCATAAGCTCTGACAGCAGCGTTGATCCTCTGTATCCACAATCTTCGGAACATTCTCTTTTTAGCCTTCCTATCCCTGTAGGCGTATGTCAGACCCTTTTCAACAGCCTCCCTCGCAATCCTGTAATGGTTTTTCCTCGCCCCCCAGTACCCCTTTGCCATCTTGAGATACTTTTTATGTCTTCTTCTCTTTGTTACTCCTCTTTTAACTCTTGGCATTTTTCACCTCTCCTTTAAAGGTATGGAATCAATCTTCTAATCTGTTTCTCGTCAACTTTTGAAATCAAACCAAATTTTCTCAAATTTCTCTTCCGTTTTCTTGACTTGTGGGCAAGGAGGTGGCTCTTGTATGCGTGCTTTCTTTTTATTTTTCCCTTTCCTGTTACTTTGAATCTCTTTTTAGCTCCACTGTTGCTTTTCATCTTTGGCATTTTCTCCTCCTTAATCTATTCCTCTTTCTTCTCTTTTTCTGCCTTTAACTTTTTAAGATACTCAGGCCGTGGAGAAAAAACGACAACCATCTGCCTCCCCTCAAGTTTGGGGGTGTTTTCCATCAAAGCAACATCCTTAACATTTTCATATATTTCTTCAATTACTTCAACTCCCCTTTCTGGATGGGCAAGTTCTCTTCCTCTGAATCTGACAGTAACCTTAACCTTATTTCCATCTTCAAAAAATCTCAACATATGTTTGACCTTTATCATCAAATCATTCTTCTCTGTGGTGGGTCGAAATTTGATTTCTTTGACCTTTATGATTGTCTGCTTTTTCTTTGCCTCCTTCGCCTTTTTCTGCATTTCATATTTGTACTTCCCATAATCCATTATCTTGCACACAGGAGGATTCGCATTTGGATTAACAGCCACAAGATCAAGTCCCCTATCCTCAGCCATCCTGAGGGCTTCAAAAAAAGGAACTATTCCAATCTGTTTGCCATTTTCGTCAATCAATCTTACCTCTTTTGCCCTTATTTCCCGATTAACCGGTGGGCCTTTCTTCTTTGGTGGTCCCGGTCTTCTTATAATTTCACCTCCTGTGGTGTTTAGGTCAGGTTTTATTATCTATAATTTCCCTGATTCTTGCAATAAATTCCTCAACTTTAACTTCATGCTCCTGCTTTCCATCTCTCCATCTGAGCGAAATTGTGCCTGTGGATTCCTCCTTCTCTCCCACAATCACCATAACAGGCACTTTCTTTTTCTGATTATCCCTTATTCTGTATCCGAGACTTTCACTTCTGTTATCAAGAACAACCCTGATTCCCTCTTCCCGGAGGATTGAGTATATTTTTTCGGCGTATTTTTCAAACTTTTCACTCAGTGGAAGAACAACCACCTGTTCAGGTGCAAGCCACATGGGAAAGGCACCAGCATAGTGTTCAATAAGGGTTCCAAAAAATCTCTCAAAGGAACCCATCAGAGCTCTGTGAATCATTATTGGTCTGTGTTCCTTCCCATCCGGCCCGATGTATGTCATGTCAAACCTCTCAGGAAGATTAAAATCAACCTGAATGGTGGAACACTGCCATTCCCTCCCCAGAGAGTCCTTGATTTTGATATCTATTTTCGGACCATAGAAAACCCCTTCACCTGGATCTATGTCATACTTTAATCCAGCCTTTTCGAGCCCGATTTTGAGAGCTTCTGTGGCTCTTTCCCAGTTTTCAAGAGTACCCACATATTTTTCTGGTCTTGTACTGAGGAAAACATGAAAATCTTCAAAACCAAAAGTCCTCAATATCTTGAGACTGAACCGTATCACTTCAATTATCTCATCCTCCAGCTGCTCCGGGGTACAGAAGATATGAGCATCATCCTGGGTAAAACCTCTGACCCTCAGCAACCCGTGAAGTACTCCCGATTTTTCATATCTGTAAACTGTTCCAAGTTCTGCCCACCTGAAGGGAAGATCTCTGTAACTTCTCTTTTTTGTTTTGTATATCTGAATGTGAAAAGGACAATTCATAGGCTTAACAAGATACCTTTGCCCCTCAACTTCCATCCCCTTAAACATGTGCTCTGCGTAAAAATCCAAATGACCACTTATTCTCCACAAGTCCTCCCTCGCTATGTGGGGAGTATAGAGAAGTTCATATCCATTTTTATAATGTTCCGCCACCCAGAAATCTTCCATTATTCTCCTGATCCGTGCTCCCCTTGGATGCCAGAGAACGAGACCCGGTCCAATATGTTCGTTGAAGGAGAAGAGATCAAGTTCCTTACCAAGTTTTCTGTGGTCTCTCTTTCTGGCTTCCTCAAGAAATTTCAAATAATTGTCAAGATCCTCCTTTTTAAAGAACGCAGTGCCATATATTCTTGAAAGCATCTTGTTTCTTTCATCTCCTCTCCAGTATGCCCCGGCAACTGAGAGGAGTTTAAAGTGTTTTATTCTACCGGTATGATCAAGATGGGGTCCCCTGCACAGATCAACAAAATCTCCCTGTCTATATATTGAAACCTTTTCGTCATCTATCTCTTCAATAATTTCAACTTTGTAATCTTCCCTCATCTCCCTGAACATTTTTATGGCTTCTTCACGGGGTATCTCCTCCCTGACAATGGGGATTTTCTGTGAGGCCAGTTTTTTCATTTCTTTTTCAATCTTCTTGAGATCCTCAGGGGTAAAGGGCTCCGGAACATCAAAATCGTAGTAAAATCCGTTTTCTATTGCAGGTCCAATGGTCACCTTTGCATCCGGGAAGAGATGTTTCACTGCCTGAGCCATAAGATGAGCAGTAGAATGACGGAGAACTTCAAGGGATTCAGGGTCTTCATCTGTAAGAATCTCTGCTTCCTCCTCACTGGAAAGTGTAGAGGCGAGATCTAACAATTTATCCCCTTTTCTCAGAACCACGGCCTTTTTATAGACTTCTGGCCTGTTTTCTTTTAACCAGTCTGAAACTTTGACACCTTCAGGAATCTCGATCTTTTCCCCTTTAAATACGATGAAGGGCATAATTTAACTCCTTATAAAATAAAAAAATGGTAGGCACGGGCGGACTCGAACCGCCGACCCCTACCGCGTCAAGGTAGTGCTCTACCAGCTGAGCTACGTGCCTAACCGGGTATATTTATACCATTTTTCGAGAGTGAATTCAACTACAAACGCTACTCCACCTCCCCCATCCACTCAAGACGCTTTGAGGAGGTGATTATCACTATCTTTTTAAGTTCTGGCAAACCCTTATCCTTCACATAAGAGGGCAACTTCCTCTCAAGCTTCTCCGCATACCTCCTTATCTGCTCCTCCGCCTCCACCCTCAACCTCCTCACCCTCTCCTTACCTATCCCCCTCTTACCACTCCTCACATGCTTTATCTCTATCAAATACTCATACTCCGTCAAATCCGTTATCGCCCAGTTCTTGCGAAGATAAAT
>JALSQH010000006.1 GCA_026985515.1 bacterium | reverse complement strand
CTCAGCCATAAGGGTCAACTTCTGCCCCATTCCCCTGAAATTTCCAAAAGATAACTGAACTGTACCAACAAGCTTGTCAATGGAACTGTATGCTATCCCGGCACTTGCCGTTCCGGTGGGCCTCTCCTTCACCTCTATGACTATGTCAACAAGATTCCTGAAACCCTCAACAGTTTCCACTCTTATATTTACCTCATCAAAATAACCAAGTGCAAAAATCCTCTCTCTACTTTCCCGTAACTTATCTCCATTGAAAAGCTCTCCTTCTCTTATGAGGAGCTGTCTCCTTATTACCTTATCCCGGGTCTTGTTGTTCCCCACAATGTTTATGTACCTTATAAAAACTGGCTCTCCCTTTACAATGTGTATCTCAAGATTGACAATTCTGTTCTTTCTATCCACAACCGGTACCGGGGTGACCTGTGCAAAAAAGTAACCAACATTCTTGTACTTTTCAATTATTGAGTAAATATCCATTGATAGCTTTTTCCTGCTGAAGATATCCCCTTCTTTCAATTTCATGTTTCTTATTAGATCAAGTCGGTCAAAGATAAGATCTCCAGTAACAGTTATGTTTCCAACCCTGTATTGAGCACCTTCTCTTATTTCAAAGACCACATCCACAAACTTCTTGGAAGGGGACATGAGAATTATGGGGTCACTCACACTTACATCAATGTATCCATTATCCATATAAAATTCTGCAAGTCTGTTCCTGTCTTCCTTCAATCTTTCATAATCAAAGATTCCCGTTGAAAGGAGCCAGCTCATGGGTCCCCTCGGAGATGTGGAGATAACTTTTAAGAGGGTGGCATCAGAAAAATGTTTATTGCCTGTGAAAATAATTCTTGAAACATAGATGTTTTTCAGTTCTCTGATGTTGAAAACAACTGTGCAGGTATTTCTACCCGGATATGATAAAACACTCCAGCTCACATCTACAAGTGGATGATCCTTTTCCCTGTAAAGTTTTTTTATGCTTTTCACATCCTGCCACAGTTTATACCCATCAAGAAGTTCTCCTGAATGTGTGGAAATTTTCTCCTTTATGTCCTTTTTCCCGATTGCAGAATTACCTGTGATTTTTATCTCTTTTATAATACATCGTTTCACAACCCGGTATATAAGAACAATCCCTCCCTCTGTGCTTTCTGTCACTGCTTCAACATAACTGTATCTCCCTGTGGAATACAACCTCCTCAGATCCATGTAAACTTTTTCTCTGCTGAACTCACTCCCCGTGGTTGAGGATATTTCTGAAAGGGGTATGGCACTCTCATCACCGATTATCTTCACAGCAGTTATTCTCTCCGCATAGAGTGACCCGTAAACGAATAAATTAATCAGTATTATCCTTAACAATTTCACCATCTATTATCTCCACAACTCTGTCAAGATCTGCCAGAAGTTTCTCATTATGGGTGGCAATCACCAGGGATGAATTTTTCTTCCTGTTAAGTCCCAGAAGAATGGAAAAAACTTCGTTACCCGTCCTGCTATCCAGATCACCAGTGGGTTCATCAGCAAGAACTAAAGCTGGTTCACTTATTAAGGCCCTTACCACTGCAACTCTCTGTCTTTCTCCTCCAGAAAGTTCACCTGGTCTGTGATGCAATCTTTTCCCCAGTCCCACTTCCCTCAGCAGTTCTTCACCCCTCTCCCTTGCAAGATCCTCATCAACTCCCTGCAACAGAAGTGGTATCATGACATTTTCAATTGCAGATAATTCAGGAAGGAGGTGATGAAATTGGAAGACAAAACCTATATTCTCCCTCCTGATTTGAGCAAGTTTCTCCTCAGATAAATCGGTTATATCCTCTCCCATAAAGTACAATCTCCCCGATGTAGGTTTTTCCAGTGTGCCAAGAATATGGAGAAGGGTGGTTTTTCCTGCACCTGATGGTCCCCACAACCCCACTGTCTCACCTTTTCCAACAGTTATGTAAACATTCTTTATCGCTGTTACAACACTTTTTTTCCATTTGAAAGTCTTGGTTAAATTCTCTCCTCTGATAATTTCCACCATGTTCACCTGATAACATGAAAAAATCGATGCCAGTTTATCCTGTGATTTGCAGAATCCCAGGGAAAGTAGATAAAAAGGGGGGTACCCTTTACCTTTACAAGAGGAACTGGCCCCCAGAATCTACTGTCGTTACTGTGATCTCTATTATCTCCCATAACAAAAATAGTACCCTCAGGGACTTTGTATGGTCCATAGTTTCTCATTCCCTCAAACCCATCTGTCCAGAGCACATAATGAATGTGTCCAAACAGGTTTTCCTTAAGAAGTGTGCCACTTACAATTTCTCCCGTATTTACATCACGATACTCATACCTTCCCACGGGCCAGATGGGAACCTTTTTACCGTTGACATAAATAACTCCATTTTTAACTGCCACTGTATCTCCCCCAATTCCAACCACTCGTTTGACAAAATCCTTGCTTGGATCCAGTGGGAACTCAAAAATTACCACTTCCCCTCTCTTTGGTTTTCTCCATGCACAACATTTTACATCAACATATGGAATTTTTAAACCATAGGTGAATTTGGCTGCAAGCAGATGGTCCCCAACAAGAAGGGTGGGAATCATTGATCCCGAAGGGATTTTGTAAGCCTGTATGACAAAGGTTCTGAGCAGGATAACAATTATTATTGCCCAGAGCAGAGACTCTATTTCCTTCACCCATCTGTTCTTTTCCCTCTTTTCAGGTACTTCCCTCTCTTCTGCCACCATTCACTCCTTTTTATCAATTTTAAAAACAGCCAGAAAGGCTTCCTGAGGTATTTCAACTTTCCCTATTTTTTTCATCCTCTTTTTACCCTCTTTCTGTTTCTCCAGCAATTTCCTCTTCCTGGTCACATCACCACCATAACACTTGGCAAGTACATCCTTTCTGAGTGGTTTTATTACTTCTCTGGCAATAACCCTTTTTCCAATCGCCGCCTGAAGAACAACTTCAAACAGTTGCCTGGGAATTAGCTCTTTCAACTTTTTGAGAAGAGCCCTTCCCTTGTAGTATGCCTGATCTCTGTGGACTATAAGGGAAAGTGCATCAACAGGTTCCCCATTTACAAGAATATCAAGCTTTATGAGCTGTGAAGGTTTATATTTGCTGAACTGGTAATCCATTGAGGCGTATCCCCGGGTTATGGATTTCAACCTGTCGTAAAAATCAAATATTACCTCACTGAGGGGCATCTCATATTCAATTATGGCTCTATCACCTGAAATCATGAGATTCTTTTGTGTACCTCTGCGTTCTTCACATAATTGAATTACCGGTCCCACATACTTTGACGGAACATGAATCGTAACATCAATGTATGGTTCCTCAATATGCTCAATCTTTTCAGAAGGTGGAAGATCCCTGGGTGACTTTACAGGAATTCTCTCACCTTTTGTGGTAACTGCGTAGTACATAACTGATGGAGCAGTGGTTATAAGATCAACTCCAAACTCCCTCTCAAGCCTTTCCTGAACAATTTCCATGTGGAGCAAACCGAGAAAACCACACCTGAAACCATGTCCAAGAGCAACACTATTTTCCGGCTCAAAGACAAGGGAAGCATCATTCAAGCTCAATTTTTCAAGGGCATCACGAAGTGATTGATAATCATCAGGTTTCGAAGGGTACAGGCTGGAAAATACCATGGGCTTCACCTCTTTGAAACCTGGAAGAGGCTCTGCAACAGGTCTATCAGCATGGGTAATTGTATCACCAACCCTTGTATCACCTATTACTTTGATATTGGCAATGAGATAGCCAACCTCCCCCGGACCCAGTTCCTCTGTGGGCACCATATCTGGTGCAAATATACCCACATCCTGAACCTCATACTTCTTACCGGTTGACATCAGAACTATTTTATCTCCCCTTTTTACCACCCCGTCATACACACGAACAAGGAGCACAACACCCCTGTATGAATCAAACCAGCTATCTATGACCAGAACCTTCAGGGGCTTTTCTGGGTCACCCACAGGTGGAGGAATTTTCTTCACAATCGCCTCCATAACATCAACAACACCTGTTCCTTCCTTTGCGCTCACAAGGATAGCTTCACTGGCATCAAGGCCAATTATATTTTCTATCTGCCGCTTTACCTCTTCGGGATGGGCAGAGGGAAGATCAATCTTGTTAATAACAGGAATGATTTCCAGATCATTGTCAATTGCCAGGTATGCATTGGCCAGTGTCTGAGCCTCAACACCCTGAGTTGCATCAACCAGTAGAAGAGCTCCCTCACACGCAGAAAGTGATCTCGAAACCTCATAACTGAAATCAACATGACCGGGCGTATCAATCAAATTGAAAATATATTCCTCACCATCTCTGCTCCTGTACTTCAATCGCACAGTTGATGCTTTTACAGTGATGCCCTTCTCCCTCTCCACGTCAAGTTTATCAAGATACTGCTCCCTGAATTTACGGGGATCCACTGTTCCTGTTAATTCAAGCATTCTGTCAGCCAGGGTGGACTTTCCGTGATCAATATGTGCAATTATGGAGAAATTTCTTATTCTATCCAAACTTACACTCATGGTAATGGATTTCTGAAATTTAGACTTCAATTTTATCAGAATGTTCAGATCAGTCAAAAACTGAATTGTAAATTTTTTGTCTTACATTCATGAAAATGGTATACTTTTAGCATGGCACAGATGAAGTCAGTAAAGAATGACAAATTTTTAATGAATAAGTGCCCCGTATGTGGATACAGGGATAAAAACGGATTCTACGTTTGTCCCTCCTGCGGATATGTGAAAGAGAAACAGTTTGAGTACCTTACAACATTTTCAATTGCTGCTGCTGTGGTACTTATAATTTCCTTTTTCCTCCCCTGGATTGATGTGGGAATTAACTTCTATTCCAACCTGGACATGGTCTTTCGTGCTGAAAAAATCCCCGGGATGGTAAAGGATGACCTTGGATTTAATCTGAAACTCCTTATCATTGTACCACTCTTTGCCATATGGATTGGCACCTTCCCCATCATAAAAAAATTCAACAACATAGGGATCATTAACCTGCAGGGTTACATCCTTTCTCTTGGAGGCTTCTTTGGAACCTTTCTACTTTTCTTTTATCTTTTGAAATTCGGAAAATACCTTGCTTTCGGTGTATACCTTCAGTTCTTAACTTTTCTCGTCATCTGGGGTATCGGTCTGTATACGCTGTATAAACATGACAGGATGTTAAATGTAACATTCTTTGATGTTGAAGGTCAACCTTCATTGACATTTTATGCAGGTTTTGCAATTGCCCTCCTCATTGTACTCATCAATTACATTCTCATTCCCCTCAATGTTATAATTGGACTGAAAAGATTTCCCCTTTTCAGGAGATAAACTGCACTTCAAAATTCTCCTGAGATAGACAAAATAAAAGGGGCCAAGCACAGAGTGCTCAGCCCCGTTAACCAGGGAGGGTATTAGACGAGAGAATAATCTTCTCTTCCAATAATCACTTCTGCAATTTTATTCTTGGTGGAAGTGATGTCAAGTGGCCAGTACCACCACAGCTTATTTACCATGTCAAGATAATTTTTAATTTCATTCTCGTTACCCTGAGCAGTATCAACAAGAACCTGTCTCGCCTTCGCAATTATATCCTGGAAAGTTTCATACACATAAACCTTCGTCATGGCTACAGGCATAAAGGACTTATCCTCTCCATTTTTCTCAATATACTGGAGAGCCCTTGCAACAGCTGAATCCATACCGAAGATTCCAATCATAATGTCTGCAAGATTTTCCATAATGAACTGCTGATT
>JALSQH010000005.1 GCA_026985515.1 bacterium | reverse complement strand
GTTTTCACAGGGGTTATGTGGTCAGATTGTACAATCCCCTGCAACTCAATGGTGTGAAGGTAAATTTATCAACTTCTTTGGAAGGAACATTCAAAATTTATAGGATAAATGGAAGAGAGGAAAAGTTGAACGACTTTGGAACAGGTAATGGAAACTTTACTGTGACCATTAGCAAGACTTTTGAAACCTTTCTGCTGGAGGAGTTATGAAGCTCAGAATTGCCATTGCCCAGATCAATACAACTGTTGGTGATCTGGAAAAGAACAGGGACCTGATTCTGGAGTATTATGAAGAGGCAAAAGAAAAGGGAGCTGATATAGTTGTATTCCCTGAACTTGCCGTCACCGGGTATCCTCCTGAGGATCTTCTGCTGAAACCCAACTTCATCAGAAAAAATCTTGACACTCTTAAAGAAATAGTGGAACTGATCGGCCATGCCGTGGCAGTGATAGGTTTTGTTGACTACGATGGAGATGATATTTATAATGCTGCGGCAGTGGCGCAGAATGGAAGAGTAATTTACAAATACCGCAAAGTTTTTTTACCCAATTATGGTGTTTTCGATGAGAATCGCTACTTCAAACGTGGCACAGAAAACATGGTTTTTTCTCTTAATGGTGTGAAAGTGGGAGTAAATATATGTGAGGATATATGGTATCCTCATGGTCCTGGTTATGACCAGGCTCTTGCCGGAAATGCACAGTTACTGATTAACATTTCCTCCTCTCCATATGAGGTGGGCAAAGAGGAGAGGAGAAAGAGAATGCTCGCAACAAGGGCAAGTGACTATGGAGTTTATCTGGCCTATGCCAATCTTGTAGGTGGTCAGGATGAACTGGTTTTTGATGGTAACAGTTTTGTTTTTGATCCCAGAGGAAGGGTCATCCTTGAGTTGCCTGCCTTTGACGAGTATCTTGGTCTCGTTGACATCAATGTGGGAGAAATCTTCAGAGCAAGATTGCATGACCCCCGCAGGAGAAAGATTATATGTGTTAACGGAGAGGAGTCTGTACAGCTATACAGGGCTGATGATATTGAAGTTGAGAAGAAACCTCCTGTTAAAAATGCGCCATTTAAAAAGGAAAGTCCCACCGGTATGATTTACAGGGCACTTGTTACGGGAGTGAGGGATTATGTCCACAAAAATGGATTTAAAAAGGTAATAATTGGTCTGAGTGGTGGTATAGATTCTTCCCTGACGGCGGTGATAGCTGTTGATGCTCTGGGAAAAGAAAATGTTGTGGGAGTTTCCATGCCATCTCGATTCACCTCCACCGGTACGAAGTCTGACGCAAAAAAACTGGCAGAGAATCTGGGCATAGAATTCTATGAAATTCCTATTGAAAATATGTTCAATGTTTTTCTGAGTGAACTGCAACCATACTTTAAGGGAAAGGGATGGGATATAACTGAGGAGAATATTCAGGCCAGAATCAGAGGAATTATTTTAATGGCACTTTCTAACAAGTTTGGATATCTTGTGCTATCAACTGGTAATAAGAGTGAGCTCAGTATGGGTTACTGCACCCTCTACGGGGATATGGTGGGGGGTTTTAATGTGCTGAAGGATGTGTTAAAAACCAGAGTTTATGCCCTTGCCGAGTATGTTAATGAGAGTAAGGGAAGAGAAGTTATTCCCAGGAGTGTTATAGAAAGGCCACCATCTGCAGAATTGAGACCTGATCAGAAGGATGAGGATACACTTCCTCCTTACGAGGTTCTTGACAGGATTCTTGTCGCCTACATAGAGGAGGATAAGAGTTTTGAGGAAATAGTGGGTGAGGGTCTCGATCCGGAAACTGTGAAAAGAGTCATAATGACAGTGGACAGAAATGAATATAAGCGGAGGCAGGGTGCCCCCGGTATCAAAATAACTGTGAGAGCCTTTGGAAAGGATAGAAGAATGCCCATAACCAATGCCTACAGAGATATTTAGACCAGTTCACTGCCCACTACCGGTGCTATTTTTCTGACCTTTTCCATCAGCTCCCTGAATCTTTTGGGTTTCAGTGACTGTGGTCCATCGCTGAGAGCTTCCTGGGGATTATTGTGAACTTCTATAATCAATCCGTCAGCTCCTGCTGCAACGGAGGCGAGAGCCATCGGTTCCACTAAATCCCATCTCCCTGTGCCATGGGAAGGATCTGAGATCACCGGTAAATGACTCAACTGTTTCACTAACGGAATGGCACTGATGTCCATTGTGTTACGTGTCGCAGTTTCGTAAGTCCTTATTCCTCTTTCGCAAAGTATTATTTTGTTGTTACCTTCAGAAGCTATGTACTCAGCTGCAAGGAGCCATTCTTCGATTGTTGCAGCGTAACCTCTTTTCAGAATGACAGGCTTGTCAAGTTTCCCCACCTCAGTTAACAATCTGTAGTTCTGCATATTTCTTGTTCCAATCTGAATCACATCCACCTCTTCAAAGAGATCAATATCTCTTGGATCCATGAGTTCTGTTACTATGGGAAGGCCTGTCTCTTTCTTGGCGAGGAGTAAGAGTCTGATACCCTCTTTCTCAAGGCCTCTGAAGGAGTATGGAGATGTCCTGGGCTTGAATGCTCCTCCACGGAGCATGTGAGCCCCTGCCTCCTTAACAGCCTTTGCAACTTCCACAATCTGTTTTTCACTTTCAACTGAGCATGGCCCGGCAATCACTGCAAAATGGCCACCACCTATTTTAACCCCATTTACATCAATGATTGTATCCTCTGGATGGAAATCCCTGCTCACCAGCTTGTAAGGTTTAAGGACTCTGATTACCCTTTCCACTCCTGGGTAGGTCTCAATTCCGAGCTCCATAAGAATGTTGACATTTCCCCCTATTACCCCGATTATAGTCCTCTCCTTTCCGGTTGATTCGTGAATATCAAATCCCAGTCCCTTTATTTTCTCTTTAAGTTTTTCCTTCTGTTCTTCCGTGGCATCTGGCTTCAGAACTATGATCATTTTTTCACCCCCTTACGCTGTTGCAATTCCATCTCTTTTTGTTTCTTTTACCCTGTACATGGCGTTGTCTGCTAATCTCAGCAGGTCGAGTTTTTCCAGTGCATCATCAGGATAGGTTGATATACCAAAGCTCGCTGTTATTTTTATGTTATAACCGTCCTTTTCAAGAAAGGTGTGTTCTTTCAGCTTTTTTCTCAATCTTTCAGCAACCTTAACTGCACCCTCTTTGTCAGTTTCAGGTAAAATGATCACATACTCATCGCCTCCATATCTTGTGGGTATGTCGATTTCCCGTAAAGATGAGCGGATAAGATCTCCAAATTCTGCCAGCACTTTGCTTCCCACAAGGTGACCATATGTGTCATTGACATTCTTAAAGTGGTCAATATCGATAAAAATAAGGGAAAGTTTCCTGTTATGTCTCCTTGCCCTGCTTATTTCCTTATCAAGTGCTTCCTGGAGGTACCTTGAATTGTAGAGTTTCGTAACATCATCCTTAATGGTAAGTTCCTTTATCTTTTCCACATATCTGGCATTCTCAATGGCAATTGCGGCAAAATCACTGAAGGTCTGAAGCAATACCAGGTCCTCTCTTGTAAATTCCCCATCATCAAGTTCATTTATCAGCTCTATCACTCCCAGTATTTTGCCTTTACTTTTAAGGGGAACAGCGATTATGGAATGGGTTTTAAAATTAAGCATTTCATCAACTTTTTTATTGAACCTTTCATCCTCATAAGGGTTGTTTGTAATAACAGGTTCACCATATTTTGCAACCCATCCAGCAATTCCCTCCCCGATTTTTAGTTTTATTTTTTTCAATTTTTCTGATTCGGGACCGATGGCGATTTCAAAATGAAGTTCCTCCTTTTCTTCATCAATGAGAAGAAGAGACCATGTTTTTGGCTGAAATAGTACACTTATTTCTTTCATAATGATTTCAAGTACTTCTCTGGGATTAAGAGTTGATGTAAGTGCCTTGCTTATCTCAATAAAAGGAAGAAGATCCTCAATTGCCTTTTTCCTGAGTTTGCTATTCATTTTAATGAATTTTACTTTACACTTAATTTATGTCAAGCCCCTGTAAACTGGATTAATTACGGCTCATGGATGTGTAAAAGTTCGGAATATATGGTATAATATGAATCGATGAAAAAGTTTACCTCTGTCTTTGTAATTTTTGCATTTATTTTAACATCATCGGTGGTTTTCTATTCATGTCACAAGGAGAAATCGGTCAATAAAAAAACCATTGACAGCGACGGAGATGGTGTGCCGGATTATCTTGATGCTTTTCCACATAACCCGAAGGAGTGGAAAGATTCAGATGGTGATGGTATTGGGGACAATGAGGACACGGATGATGATAATGATGGACTGAGTGATGAAGAGGAAGAGAAGCTTGGCACTGATCCCCTCAATCCTGATACAGATGGAGATGGAATTCCTGATGGAGTGGAGGTTAAAAACGGTACAGATCCCTTGAATCCAGATACAGAGCCTCCTGCAGGTAGCGTTACAATAAACAACGATGAGGGCTACACAAATCAATTTCTTCTCTATGTGAAGGTTGAGTGGTTTGACAATGGAGAAGTGAAGTGGATGAGATACAGGGTGGATAATGGAGAGTGGAGCAACTGGTCTTCACCAGTTACATTTTTTACAGTTAAAATTTCAGAACATTCTGAGGGAGTTCATTCTGTAACTGTTCAGTTCAAAGATGAAGCCGGCAATAGATCCACAGCTTCAGATAACATCATACTTGATTTAACACCTCCATTTGGAACTGCCTATATCAACCAGTTTCCACCATACAGCAAACCATTTACAAATTCCAGGAAACTTCAGGTTTTCCTGCGGGATGTGAAGGATAACTACATGCTTTCGTCATACAGGATAACTTTTCTCTCAGGAGAAAAGAGCTTTTTCGGACCATGGAAGTCTGTAAAAGTTCTGGATTATTACGATATGCCAGTTTCAGAGGAGGGAAGATACTGGTACATAATTTCTGCCCGCGATATGGCAGGTAATGTTTCGAAGACGGGAGAAGGCTACATCGTCTATGATAGATCTCCCCCTGCTGGTCCAGTTTATTTGAAGGGTTACGAAATACCCTCAACTTCCCCCATTGCGTATCTTTACATGGACAGAGTAACCGATGAACTTTCTCCTCTTTGCTGCTGGAGGTATGGATATAAAATAACGGATCAGAATCTTTCCCCATGGCTGAATTACAACAGTATGGTGAGTTTTCCCGTACCCTCCACCCCTGGCACCCATTTAATTTACCTTCAGATAAAGGATTATGCGGGTAATATAACAGATTATTCATTTCATGTTACCATTACCTCAAAATCTTCCTGGCTGGAACCCGGAAGATTAGCAGGAACTTCCTTTGAAACTTCTTCTTTTGAGGTCAAAGTTCCTTCCGTGGTTAATCCCCTTTTGCCCCTGGAATTCTATTCAAAAAGGAGTGTGAAAAAGGCCTATATCACGACAGGTAAGAGAAAGATCGAAGGAGTGCTGCTGAGACCCGGAAATGGAAAATATATTTTTGTGCCTGATCATGCACTTCCTTCAGTTAGAAAGGTTTCACTGGTCCTCAAATATGAAGAGGGTGGTACAGGGAAAGTATTTTTTTTAACATCGGGAAAGGGGCTGCCTTCCATAAAAGTGGATCCGCCTGAGTATACCATTCTCAAAAAAGGGGAGATACTGGTCAGGTTCTCAAAAAAAATGTACACGGGAGCCGGAAGATACATGTTAATTTCCCACGATGCTATGAATGAAGGAATGGTTTCCTGGGTAAATTCTTACGAGTTGAGCATTACCATACCTGCATCAATA
>JALSQH010000004.1 GCA_026985515.1 bacterium | reverse complement strand
AGAAATTGCAATACCGTAAAGACCTGCCGTTGCATAGGCAACATAAATTGCAGCGGCAATTACAAGAACTGGTACTGCCGTGCTCTCCATACCAACTGCAAGTCCCTGAATGATATTCGTTGCATGACCAGTTTTGCTTGCTGCTGCAATTTTATAAATTGGTCCGGAGGAGGTATAGTACTCGGTTATCAATCCGATTAAGATTCCCGTTAAAGTTCCTGAGAAAATTGCCCAGAAAACTCCGGTGCTTACATTGAAATAGGAAATTCCAAGATATGCAAAGATGAGAAAGAGGATAGCGGCAAAGATTGTTGCATACCTCAGGGCTGCTGCGGGATCCATCTTTTTAAATATGGTCATTGCAGCTATTCCGATCCAGGAAGAAACAATACCAAGGAGTGCCATGAAAAGAGGAAGGAGCATCAGTATCTGTCTGTGAAGAGTATCAGCAGACCCGATCAGGCTTCTTATGGCGTTATCATTCAGAGTCGCAGCCAGCGCTATTGTCGCTATCATTGATCCAACATAGGATTCAAATATATCTGCTCCCATGCCAGCCACATCACCAACATTGTCACCAACATTATCAGCAATAACCCCGGGATTTCTCGGGTCATCCTCCGGGATTCCAGCCTCTACTTTCCCCACAAGGTCAGCACCCACATCCGCTGCTTTTGTGTAGATTCCGCCTCCAACTCTTGCAAAAAGAGCAATTGAAGATGCACCCATGGCAAAACCATTTATGTACTTTGCAGTGCTTGGATCCTTGAAAATAATGTAAAAAATTCCTGCACCCAGTAAACCAAGACTCGCAACGGAAAGACCCATAACTGAACCACCCACAAAGGCAACGAAAAGAGCCTTATCCTGTCCACTGCTCCTTGCAGCTTCCGCTGTCCTGACATTGGCCCTTGTTGCAGCCTGCATTCCAAAGAAACCGGCCAGAACAGAGCTGATTGCACCTGACAGGAAGGCAACTGCAGTTTGAGGAGCAACGCCAACCCATAGAAGAATGAAAACAACGATGATGAATATTGAAAGAATGGCGTATTCCCTCTTCAGAAATGCCAGTGCTCCCTCATGGATCATCTCGGAAATTTCCTGCATCCTCTCATTACCGGTACTCTGCTTTTTCAGGTAGAGATAAAGAATTCCCGCAATAATCAATCCCAGTATTCCACCTAAGGGAACCAGGTAGGAGATTAACTGAACTGCTTCTTTCATCTAAAACCTCCTTTTGATTAGTTCAGAACTACACTCTTCCCGTTAAATTCAGACATGGATTTCTGGGGACCATGGATTACAAATGCCTCAATAGCCCTTACACCCAGGTCAACAAAATCATTCAAAAAATCCATTTGTTCATCATCAAAAACTGAAAGAACATAATCAACCACTGAAGAACCCTTTCTTCCTATCCCCATCTTTAAATGCCAGAATTTATTACTTCCGAGATGACTGATAATTGATCTTACACCCCTGTGACCACCGTCACTCCCATTGAATTTAAACTTAATTTTCCCAAAATCCATATCAATATCATCATGAACAACAAGAAGAGAAGAGTAATCTTCCTTTCCCTTTTCAAGCATCATGCTAACCGACTCCCCACTGTTATTCATAAATGTCAGGGGCTTGAGGACATGAACCTTTTTACCATTAACCTCTCCAGAGGTATATAAGCCTCTGTATTTTCTAAACCAGGAACTCTTCAATACACCTTCTACAAAGTTATCCACAACTATGAAGCCAATATTGTGGCGGGTTAATTCATATTCTGGTCCAGGATTACCAAGCCCCACAATGTAAATCTCCACCTATTCTCCTCCAGATTCCTCCCCCTCTTCTCCCTCTTCACCTTCCTCTTCACCTTCCGGTGCGAGAACAGTTATCACCGGCTCCTTTGGATCCTCTACGGGTTCAACCCCTTCTGGAAACTCTATATCCTCAATATGAATAACTCCACCAAGGTCCAGACTGGTAACATCGATTTTTATTGAATCGGGTATGGAAAGGGGTAAGCACTTCACCTCAATTGTTCGCATGAGAACCTCAAGCATACCACCTTTCTCAACACCAACTGCTTTCCCCACAACTTCAACTGGTACTTCAACATACACTTTCTTATTCACATCAACCTCATACAGGTCAACATGTAAATACTCCCTGGATATGGGATGCCTCTGGATTTCTTTAACAATGGCCATCTTTCCATTTAATTCCGGAATCTCTTCAGATTCGAGACTGAAAAGAGTATTTACCCCATATTTGATAAGGGATTCTTTTATCACTTTTGGTTCTACTTTTATAGGGGTGGGCTGAATATTGGGAGAATAAATAACTGCAGGGACAAAACCTTCTCTTCTTACTTTTTTTGCTCCTTCTTTTCCAACCTTTTCCCTTCTGTACACCTTCAAAGAAACCTTCTGCATGATAACCTCTCCTGCTTTTTATTGTTTATTCAAATAATGAACTGACCGATGTTTCGTAAAAGATTCTCTTAATTGCTTCACCCAGGAGTTCAGATACTGAAAGTACTGTTATTTTTTCTACCTTCTTTGCCTCCTCCTTCAAGGGGATAGTGTCAGTAACAATCAGTTCTTTGATCGGGGAATTTTTTATCCTCTCCACAGCATTCCCTGATAAGACTGGATGGGTAACTGCCGCGACAACTTCAGTGGCACCATTTTCAAGCAGTGCCTCCACAGCTTTGGTGAGGGTACCTGCAGTATCAACCATATCATCAACAATCACAGCAAGCTTACCCTTTATCTCTCCAACCACATGCATTATCTCTGCCTCATTGGGGGATGGTCGCCTTTTATCAATTATTGCAAGGTGACATCCCAATCTCTTCGCATAAGCCCTTGCCCTCTCAACACCTCCTGCATCAGGAGAAACAACTGTTATCTCATTACCGTAATTCTCCCTTATATACTTCAGCAGTACAGGTGCAGCGTAAAGGTTATCCACAGGTATGTCAAAGAATCCCTGAATCTGTCCGGCGTGAAGGTCCATTGTTACCACACGATCAGCCCCCGCCACGGTAAGAAGATTTGCAACCAGCTTTGCAGATATGGGGGTCCGGGGGGCGGACTTTCTATCCTGCCTCGCATACCCGTAGTATGGTATCACAGCTGTAACTTTTGAAGCAGATGCTCTCCTGAGAGCATCAAGTATGATGAGTAATTCCATTAGATTGTCATTTACGGGAGGACAGGTGGATTGAATAACAAAAACCTCCCTTCCCCTCACATTCTCATTTATTTCCACCCAAACCTCAC
>JALSQH010000003.1 GCA_026985515.1 bacterium | reverse complement strand
TCACTGAATCTTTTTATTGTTGCATCAGCGAGGGGTTTATCAAGAACCCTGGAAATCCTTTCTGCAAGTTCTCTATTGGAATTTCCCGAAATTAGAAGCAGTCTTTCCCACATTTTATTGCTGGGAACCTCAGGCATTGTAACTCACCCCTTTTTAAATAAAAAATTTATGGCTGGGGTGGGAGGACTCGAACCTCCACATGCGGGGACCAAAACCCCGTGCCTTGCCACTTTGGCGACACCCCAACCTTATCTCAGTTAGAGAGAGTTTTACTGCTGTACAGTTTTATTATATTCTTCAATAACAATTCTTTCCAGTTTCTCTCTCATCTCAGAGTTCAGGGGATGAGCAATATCCTTATACACTCCATTCTTATCCTTTTTACTTGGCATCGCAAGGAACAACCCCTTTTCCCCTTTAATGATCTTGATATCCTTCACCACAAAACAATCATCAAAAATGACTGAGACAAATGCCTTTAATTTTTCATTGTTCTCCACGGGGTATATTTTTACTCCTGTTACTTCCATGACGACCTCCTTCAAAAGATGTTAACTGAAAAACATTGCCAGTGTGGTTTACAAACTCTCCAGAACCTCTTCTGAAACTCGTCCCTCCTTTTTCTGTTAAAAAAAGCCACATACCAGCTGCTGCCACTACCGGTAAGCCCATAAAAATCGAAACCCCCTGTACTCTCGATCATCTTCCTTACCTCATTACCTTCTGAATAAACTTTAAGGAAAGGTTTCTCAAGATCATTTTCTCCAAGTAAACCTCTCCAGTCAAAATTCTGCTTTATTTTAATGTTTTGATTTTTTTCTGTCAAATTATCATATTCGCGGTATATTTCAGGAGTTGAGGATTCAAATCCGGGATAAATTACCACGAACCAGATCTTCAGTGGCATTTCAAATTCATGGATAATGTCTCCCACACCTTCCACCAGTGAGGGCCTTGATAAAATAAAAAATGGAACATCAGCCCCCGCTTTCGATGCAAGAGCAAGCAGGTCTGATCTGGTAAGAGGATAACCATAGAGAAGGTTCAGCAACTTTAAAACCGCCGCTGCGTCACTGCTCCCTCCTCCCAGACCAGCTCCCGCCGGTATCTCCTTCTTGACTCTTATGTAACAACCACTTCTTATGCCAGTGGCTGAAAAAAACAGAGTGGCTGCTCTGAAAACACTGCTTTTTTCAAATGGAAAATCGTAACCAGCAAATTCCCCACTGATTTTTCTATCTTTTCTTATCTTTATCTCGTCAAAGAGTGTTACAGGGACAAAAAGTGAGAAGAGATTATGGTATCCATCATTCCTGACCCCTGTGATCCTCAGGAAAAGATTAAGTTTCGCAGGAGTGAGAATCGAAGCTTCAAATCTTCTTGCCAATTGAAAGATCCGCGTTGTGGATTATTATCTTTTTCCCATCTATGGTGATAAAGCCACTTCTCACAAAATCCTTCAAAACCCTTGACACAGTTTCTCTGCTCGCACCAACCATACTTGCAATATCTTTCTGCTTTAACTTTGTTTCTATGATTATATCATCATTGATTTTCTTTCCCTCTTTTTCGGCAAGTTCAACGAGTACCCTTGCCACTCTACCATACACATCCATAAGGATCAAACTTCCTATCTTCTGGTCAGCATACCTCAATCTTTTACTCATTATGGTGAGAATTCTCAGAGCTATTTCTGGATGGTTTCTTATGAGTTCAATAAAATCTTTTCTTTTCAATACAAGCAATTCAGAATCCTCAGTGGCAACAACTGATGCTGATCTTGGTAAACCATCAAGGAGAGCCATCTCGCCAAAAAATTCTCCAGGCCCGAGAGTTGAGAGCAAAACCTCTTTTCCATCCCTACTGAAAAGCACCACTTTCACCTTTCCGCGGGAGATAATGTAAAGGGAGTCACCTGGATCAAACTGATAGAGAATTATCTCACCTTTTGAAAAACTCTTTTTATGGACTATCTTTTCAATATCTTCCAGGTCCTCTTCAGAAAGGTCGGCAAATAGCGGAAATGATTTTAAAACTTCTTTAACAACCATCAGCTTTTCACCCCCTCATATTTTCTCCCAAACTCTTCATAAAAAACTTTATCAGGATTAAACTGGGTTCTTGGCTTCTTAATTTCAGCAGGATAACCCACAGGAATTAAATTTAAAACTCTCCATCCATCCGGCACATTAAGGATCCTCTTTGCAACAAGTTCATCATTGGGGCTGCCGTAGGAAACATCCCTTATGTCAACCCACACTGCACCAAGACCAAGGGCGTGAATAGCCAGCAACATGTTTTCCGTTGCCGCGCTACACCCCTCAATCCATTTGTCGTCACTTTCGTTGCCAATTACTGAAAATACAACTGGCGCCTCAGCGCACATTCGGGCATACCTGTGGATAGAAGCAAGCTTTTTTCTTCTCTCCGGATCTCTGACTACGATAAATGCCCATGGCTGCCTGTTCCATGCAGATGGAGCAGCCATTGCAGCTTTCAGGATTAACTCAATATACTCATCAGGTACGGGGTCGGGTCGAAATTTCCTTATGCTTC
>JALSQH010000002.1 GCA_026985515.1 bacterium | reverse complement strand
CTGGCAGACATAGGTGTGAGTTACTATCTTCTCATAGATGAGTATGACAATTTTGCCAATAACATTCTGATGCAGCATGGGAGGTTGAACTACAGGGATGTAACTCATGCTGGAGGATTTTTGAGGAGTTTCTTTGCGGTGATAAAGAATGGGACGGAGAACAGGGTCATAGAGAAGCTATTTGTGACAGGTGTGAGTCCCCTCGTATTGAGTGATGTGACGAGCGGGATGAATATAGGGGATAATATTTCCACGCTTAAAATGTTTTCCACAATGGTGGGTTTGACAGAGGAGGAGGTGGAGCAACTGATTGATTACTATATTTCAGAGGGTGTGGTTGGTAAAGAGGAGAAAGAGGAACTTTTTCAGGTTATAAAGGATTACAGCAACAACTATGCCTTTTCCCGGGATCTGAGCAGGAGGGTGTACAACACAGATATTGTGATGTATATAATGAATCAAGTTTTGAAGGGAGAGGATTTCAGGGAGGATCCCGTAGATCACAATATCCGAACAGATTATGAGAAGTTGCGGTTTCTTGTCATAGAGAACAACCGTTTAAACGGTAATTTCAACATTCTTCAGGAGATAGTTGATACAGGAGAGACGAAGGGTTCTCTCATTGACTCCTTTTCCATAGAGGAGTTAGTAGATAGAGAGAAATTCAGGTCATTGCTCTACTATCTTGGGCTTATAAGCATAAAGGAAATAACCCCTGGTGGTAATTATGTTTTTGAGATACCCAATTTAACAGTTGAAACGCTTCTGTGGGATTATATCAGGAGGGCGGTGGGAGAGAGTTTTGATTTGCGGATAGATGTTGATTTTCTCAAGGTGCAGTTTGAGGAACTTGCTTTTGAGGGAGAGTGGAAGCCCCTATTTGAATATCTTCTCTCTGAATTTTACAGGATAGTATCCAGTCGAGATTTTATCTGGAAGGAGGAGGGGGTGAAAATGTTTCTGATGACATATCTGTCTGTTTCACCTCTTTACATAGTTGAGTCTGAGTATGATACGGGAGGAGGTTATTCAGACATTTATCTTCGCAAGAACTGGGCGATAACGGATTTGACGGAGTATGAGTATTTGATAGAGATAAAGCATGTGAGGAGTGGTAAGAGGGGAATAGGTAAGGAGAGGGTGAGGAAGTTGAGGGAGGAGGCGGAGGAGCAGATAAGGAGGTATGCGGAGAAACTTGAGAGGAAGTTGCCCTCCTATGTGAAGGATAAGGGTTTGCCAGAACTTAAAAAGATTGTGATAATCACCTCCTCCAAGCGGGTGGAATGGATGGGGGAGGTGGAGTAAAATTCCATAGTTCTCTATTCACATCTTTCTTTTTCATGGTAAAATAAAAGAAAACAGGAAGGAGGATAGGAGATGAAAATCATTTACCATGGTCACGCCTGTTTTGAACTTGAGGCAGATGGACACCGCATTATTATCGATCCATTTATCAATGGTAACACCCACACTAAGGTAAAGGTAGAGGATATTAAAGTTGAGGCAGTTCTCATAACTCATGCCCACGGTGACCACTTTGGTGATGCTATCCAGATAGCCAAAAACAACAATGCTCCAATTATTGGAGTTTACGAAGTTGTGAGCTATGCAATGAGTCAGGGAGTAAGTGGTAGTCCTCAGCATATAGGTGGGGCACATGAATATCCATTTGGAAGGGTGAAACTCACAATTGCACACCATGGTTCACATCTGGAGGGTGTGGGCGAGCTTGGTAATCCATGCGGCTTTCTCGTAACTATGGGTGGAAAGACCGTTTATCATGCGGGCGATACCGGTTTGTTTTACGATATGAAACTGATTGGAGAGATGAACAATATTGATGCGGCTCTTCTTCCCATAGGTGACAATTTCACAATGGGAATTGATGATGCTGTAAAGGCGGCTGAGTTCCTTCAGCCAAAGGTTGCCATTCCCATGCACTACAATACATGGGATATCATAAGCGCTGATCCCGAGGAGTTTGTGAGAAAGGTTGAGGAAAAGGGAATCAAAGGTATTGTTATTCCTGTTGATGGAGAAATAGAAATCTGAAGTGAAGGGGGTTAATATCCCCCTTTTTTTATCTCAAGGATGGGAAAAAAACTGGCACTTGTGAATGGGGATTTTTTATACTTTCTCAAAAAATATGAAACGCAAGGAGTGTCCATAAAATTTTTCTCCCTGGGAAATGATGAGGTTCTTCAGTGGAAGCTTCAGTTTTTATCTCTTGCTTATTATTCTAATTATCCAGAAACAAACAGGGAATTTTCATTTCTCACGCCCTCTCTATTTTTAAATTTTTCAGCTCCTGAAGAGATAATTTTTGAGAAATTGCATGAAAAAGGCTGGAAGGACCTGGAAGAGTTTGCTCAATCATTTCCCGGACGACTTAGGATAATTTACCAGTGGATGTTAGGGGGGATCCATCCATGGATTGATTTTCCCCACAGGGGCAGGAAAGCAGAAAGCCTCAGTTCTTCATTTTTCCGTAAGCCAAAGGTTGATGGTGAACCTTATGATAAGGTAATTCACCTCGGTCTGAGTCCAGAGATATGCGATTCTGAACTATTCTACATGACTTACTCTTTCAAATTTCTTTTCCCGGATAATCTGACGAATTACGGTATCTTCTGGGAAAATGAAGGGAATTTTGGCTGGTTTCATGCAGAAGAAAACCTTCTTGAAATAATCTCTTTCTCTGAAGAAGTACCGGAAAAGAGTTTTTTCTTTCTAAATGAGGGTACACCAGTTGAGAGAAGGAAAATCTTACTTTCAGAGAAGGGAAAGATTGTAAGAAAAGGGAGAGGATACTACTTTGTGATACCCCCTTTTGGGTCTGGAAGTGAAAAGTTCTGGAAAAGACTCGGTAAAATTGTGTGTTTACCCGCAGGAGGTAATAAAGAGGAATGCATGAAAAGATTTTATACAGAATGAAATTACCTGATGACTTTAACATACCGCCTGTTGTTATTGTCCTTCCTTTCAGAAAAATGTTTCAGGAACTTAAGTGCAGAGAAAGGAAGGATATACCTCCAGGAATAGGGGAGGCATGTTTTTTAAAAAATGTTTGTGTGATATATGATGTATTTTCCGGTCAGAAGAACTTTTTTATTGCTTCACTTCTATTTGCATCAGGGGTTGAACAGCTGATTTTCTATGGGACTGCAGGTGACCTTACCGGAAAATTTCAGATCGGGGAGATAGTTCTTCCTGAAATTGTTGCTTCAACCTTTGGTTTTATTGATTATAAACCCTACAATGAAGTCCGATTTTGTCCACCAGATGGAATGAAGAGGTTCAGTAACCTTCAATCTGGAAAGGTGCTGACTGTTTTTTCTCCTCTGGAAGAGAGTTACGAATTTATTTCTGAGAGCAGAAAGAAGGGGTTTGAACTGGTTGAAATGGAACTCTTTCCCCTTATGATTGCAGGAAAACTCTATTCCAGGCAGATTTATCCTTTTTTAATCGTTTCAGACAGATTTGAGGAAGGAAAGTGGAGGCCTTTTTTTACAGAAAAAAATTTTATTGAGAAAAAGTTTGGATTTTTCGAAGAACTGGTAAAATATGCAGAGGAACTTGTTTGACAAATTTTACAAAATCAATTAAATTGTTTTTAGTATGAGTAAAACTGTTGTTGAAGAGTTAAAAATTGGAGAAAAACTCAAGAGATTGAGAAAAAAGAGAGGAGTAACTCTAAAGGAAATTGCTAGTGCAACGGGGTTTTCTCCTGCTCTCATTTCTCAAATAGAAAACAACAATATTTCTCCACCTATTGCTACCCTGATGAAGATTTCGAAGTTTTTCAATGTCAAAATTTCATATTTCTTTGAAGAAGAGGAGTCAATCTACGAGGTTGTTAGAAAAGATGAAAGAAGGGTTGTGAAAAAGGTGATCTCGCCGGAAGGCACGGATCATGGATACATCTATGAATCTCTGGCATACAGAAAGAAGAACAGAATCATGGATCCCTTTATACTCATAGTTGAGCCCGGTATGAGGTATGAGGAGAATCTCTACAGTCACGATGGGGAGGAGTTTCTCTATGTGATGGAAGGAGAGGTGGAGATGATTGTTGGGGATGAGAGAATCATTTTAAAAGAGGGTGACGCTATTTATTTTGATTCAACGGTGAAACACAGGCTCCTTTCCCATTCAGACAAAAGGTCCAAAGTGCTCGCAGTAATTGCAAGATAAGGAGAAAGGTATGGCAAATTCAAAGGATAGAAAGATTATTGATGAAAAATTAAAGGAACTTGAGGAAAAACACAAACTTGCAGAACTTGGTGGTGGAATTGAAAGGATTGAGAATCAGCACAAACAGGGTAAATTAACGGCAAGAGAGAGAATCAATCTTCTCCTTGATGAGGGGACTTTTGTGGAAATTGACAAATTTGTCCTCAACAGGAATACAGGTTTCGGGATGGAGAAAAATAGAATCTATGGTGATGGAGTGGTAACCGGATATGGAAAGATAAGGGGGAGAACAGTTTTTGTCTTTTCTCAGGATTTTACAGTGTTTGGCGGATCCCTTGCCAGTGCCCATGCAAGGAAGATTGTTAAAATTATGGATCTTGCCTATAAAAATGGAGCCCCCATCATAGGGTTAAACGACTCTGGTGGTGCAAGAATTCAGGAGGGGGTGGAAAGCCTGGCAGGATACGCTGATATTTTCTTTCGCAATACCAGATATTCGGGTATCATTCCTCAGATTTCGGTAATTATGGGTCCCAATGCAGGCGGTGCAGTTTATTCACCTGCCCTGACCGATTTTATTTTTATGGTCAGGAAAATCAGTTACATGTTTGTCACCGGTCCCGATGTTATAAAGGCTGTAACGCATGAGGAAATAACAAAAGAAAAACTGGGTGGAGCTGAAACTCACACAAGGATAAGCGGGGTTGCTCATTTCGCCTTTGATACAGAAGAGGAAACCCTCGCCATGGTAAGAGAACTGCTGAGTTTTATACCCTCCAACTGGATGGAAGACCCCCCTGTTAAACCAACATCAGATCCTGTTGACAGAATTGATGAAGAACTGAGGTACATTGTTCCTCCCGACCCCTCCAAGCCGTACGATATGAGAGAGATCATAACGCGGATTCTTGATGATGGTTACTTCTTTGAAATTCAAAAGGATTTTGCACAGAATATTATTATTGGTTTTGGACGACTCAATGGTAGAACGGTGGGAATTGTTGCAAACCAGCCGGAACATCTGGCCGGGTGTCTGGATATTAACGCTTCAAAAAAGGCTGCAAGATTTGTTAGATTCTGTGATGCCTTTAATATTCCTCTGCTGACCTTTGAAGATGTTCCCGGTTTCCTACCCGGGTCAGATCAGGAGTATGGTGGTATCATCAAGGAAGGGGCAAAGCTTCTCTACGCTTTTGCAGAATCGACTGTACCGCGCATAACCGTGATAACGAGAAAGGCTTATGGTGGAGCCTATGATGTTATGAATAGCAAACATATTGGAGCGGATATAAATCTTGCTTTTCCAAATGCAGAAATTGCGGTGATGGGTCCCGATGGCGCCGTAAATATTATCTTCAAAAAGGAGTTGGCGGAGGCGGAGAATCCAGAAGAACTGAAGAAGAAACTTGTGGCGGATTATAGAAAAAATTTTGCCAATCCCTACAAGGCTGCTGGGCTGGGTTATATTGATGAAGTGATAGATCCAGCATATCTCAGACCGAAGCTGATATCATACTTTGAGATGTTGAGAAATAAGTCGGAATCTCTCCCGCCAAAAAAGCATGGAAATATTCCTCTGTAGGAGTAAGAGATGTTCAGGAAAGTACTGATTGCAAATAGAGGGGAAATTGCTGTAAGGGTTCTCAGAGCAGCGAAGGAACTCGGGATTCCATTTGCCACAGTTTATTCAGAAGCAGACAGAGACGCTCTTCATGTGTTGATGTCAGGAGAGAGTTATTTTATTGGTCCTTCTCCTTCCACTCAAAGTTATCTGAATATTGAGAAGATAATTTCTGTGGCGAAGGAAGCTGGTGCAGATGCAATACATCCAGGATATGGTTTTTTATCTGAAAATCCTGAATTTGCCAGAAGATGCCAGGAGGAAGGAATAACTTTCATTGGTCCACCCCCGGAAGCTATTGAAGCAATGGGTGATAAAGTAACTTCGAGGAAAATAGCCATTTCTGCCGGGGTCCCTGTGGTACCCGGTACTGAAGACTCGGTAGAATCATTTGAGGAAGCAAAATCCTTTGCAAGAGAAATAGGATATCCAATTATGCTCAAGGCCTCAGCTGGTGGTGGTGGAAAGGGTATGAGACTCGTTTTTGAAGAGTCTGAATTGAAAAACGCCTTTGATTCGGCCAGAAGAGAGGCGCGGGGAGCCTTTGGTGACGATAGAATTTACATTGAAAAGTATCTTGAAGAACCCCATCACATTGAAATCCAGATCATTGCTGATCAGAATGGAAACTACTTTCATCTGAATGAGAGGGAATGTTCCGTTCAGAGGAGACACCAGAAGGTTATTGAAGAATCTCCCTCGCCATTTATAACAGATGAGCTGAGAGAAAAAATGGCAAATAGTGCCATCAGGCTCGCTAAAAAGGTGGGCTATTTCAATGCGGGTACAGTGGAATTTCTCGTTGATAAACACAGAAATTATTACTTTCTTGAAATGAATACAAGATTACAGGTTGAGCATCCTGTAACCGAAATGGTCACGGGTATTGACCTGGTAAAGGCTCAGTTCATGGTCGCTGCCGGGGAGAAACTTAACTGGGAGCAGAATAGAATAATCCAGAGAGGACACGCCATAGAAGCAAGGATTTACGCTGAGGATCCTCTGAATAACTTTAATCCAAGTCCCGGCAGAATAATAGGATTGATAAATCCCGGTAATCCAGGCATACGCCTTGACACTGGTGTATATCAGGGTTTTACCATACCAATTTACTATGACCCGATGATAGCCAAATTAATAGCATGGGGAGAGAGCAGAGAGGACGCAATATCCCGAATACTTGTTGCCCTTGACGAGTATCGTCTGGCTGGTGTTAAAAATAACATAATTTTTCACCAGGTGGTTATAAACTCTGAGCCTTTTAGAGAAGGTAAATATGATACAACTCTTCTTGAGAAACTTGACTATGCAGCTCTTATCAGGGCAAAGAAAAAGGAGTTGATAAAAAAGGCGCTGGTGGCTGCTGTTTTTGTTTTCATTGAGGATTCATCAGCGGAAGATTCTGGAAAAGAAAGCGGTTCTGTCTCTTCATGGAAAATGCTTGGAAGGATACAACAGGGCATTATGAGAACGAGACCTTTTAAGTTATGAATGGAGCAAGAATATGAAATTACAGGTTGTGATAGATGGTGAAACCTATGAAGTTGAGGTTAAAAAGAGAGATGGTGATTTGATTCTGAGATTGGGAGAAGAGGAAGAAGTCTTTCACACAAAAAAGTTTTCACCAAATGAATATACAATTTTTTCTGATGAAGAGAGGATTCATTTTTTTTATGAGAGGAAGAAAAGGGGTAACTATCTAATAGCGATAGATAATTGCAACATTTATGTTGTCGTAACTAATTCCAGAAATAGATTTATTGGCAGGGGCGAATCAGGTGATGAGAGTGTTCGTGAAGTTGTGGCACCAATGCCCGGGAAAGTGGTAAGGGTTGAAGTTAAAGAGGGTGAGGAAGTGAAAAAGGATCAGGTACTTCTTGCCATAGAGGCAATGAAGATGGAGAATCTCATAAAAAGTCCCAGAAAGGGAAAGGTAAAGAAAGTTTTTGTTAAAGAAGGCGACTCTGTTGAGGCAAGAGCAGTTCTTATCGTTTTTGAATAATTGCGTTGCATAACCCTGAATCCCTTATTATAATTGTTGTGTAATGAGAAAGTGGATCTGCACATTATTATTTTTTTCCCTGCCCCTTTTTTATGCCTCATTTTTATATGGCGGTGAATCAATTTACAATTTAGTGGTCTCAGAGTTACCTGATTATAAAAGTTACATTTTTGAAATCAGAACTTCAGCAGGAACCCGCTACATTCCACCTTCATGGTCAAGGGGGGTGGAAATATGGAGCGATTTTCAGGCTGGGATGAGTGACCAGATTTCCATGAAAATAAGTACTGGTTACAATCTTTCCTCAGGTCATTCTGGTTTTGGAGTGGGTGGAGGCTTCAGGATCTTGAAAAGCGACAGTTATGAGGTTTCACTTGCTCTGGAACTTCTTAGAGAAACAGAGGGTGTATTTACCTTTCATACAGGTTTTCTGGCCACCTATAGAATTGGTCTTTTTGAATTTTCCTTGAACAACTACCTTGATAAATCCTTTTCCAAATTCAGGGATCCCTTTGACTGGCATTTAACCCTTGCATTTTCAGGCAGGAAAAAATTTTTAATTTACGGGTTTGAATATCTTGGCGAGGATCTGGAAGATCTCTGGGAAAGAGAAGAGGCTGAGGGTGGTGCAAATAATTTTGTTGGCTTGATAGTGGGAATTGATCTTGGCAATTATGGAATTGCTGTTACCCCTGGCTATTCCCTTGGTCCAAGAAAGAATTACAGAGGAGCCTTCCTCTTTCTTGGTAAAATCTGGTTTACGATTTAGTCTTCTGCGATTTTTCTTCTTCTATTCTTCTCAGAGTTCCAATTCCACCAATCACTCCCTGTGCTCTGTATCCATGAGCAAGCATCATGTTGAGGATTACTGAAGTTTTCATTCCAGCATAACATACAATAAGATAGTTCTTCTCTCTGGGTAATTCTTCAGAGGAAACTTTTTTAATCATTTCCTCAAAGGGAATATTGATTGACCCGGGATAATGATACTCTTTGAAGGAGTCAGGGTCACGGATGTCTATTATTGTTGCGTCTTCAGGAATCCTGTCCGTCCACATTTTCTCCTCCCTACCACGTTTACTTAATATTTTCTACCGATTGAGAAATTATGCAAGTCAGAGGAACAGCTGTATTCCTTGACAGAAAAAGGGTTATAACTTATTATTTAGTTCAAAAGCGGGTGTACAGATGAAGAAGTGGAAGAATTTTTTTGTACTCTTTTCCTTGCCAATTTTGTTTGCTTGTTCTACGATTAATAAAAGGGATAAGATGGAAGATCTTGAATTGCAATTGAGGGAGATACAGAGGACAAACGCACTTCTTCAGACGAGAGTTGAGGAACTGGAAAGAAAGATGTATCTCTTAAATCTCATGCAGGATAAGATTGAATCGCTTTCTCTAAAAGTTGATGAATTATCTCAGAGACTAAAGAATCATCCTCAGCAGAATTATGTGAACATTCCCCGTAAAAATTTGAGGGTTTCCCCATCAGTGGAATCTGCAACAACATCAGTCAGCAGAGAAACTGAAGTTGCAGTTTCAGGTGGTTATGGTACCTCATCTGGTGCGGAGGAAAATGAAGAACCTCAACCTGTGAATCCCAGAGCAGATCTGAGGGGAGTTGATCCCTCAAGCCCGGAGAATATATACAGAAAGGCGATGTCGTATCTTAAAGCAGGTGATTACGACAGAGCTTCTGGTTTGTTTCTCTATCTTGTTCAGAGTTTTCCGGACAGTGATCTTGCCGATAACGCCCTTTACTGGACAGGTGAATGCTATTATGCCACCCATAACTACAGTGACGCAATTGAGTATTTCAATAAAGTTCTTTCTCAGTATCCCGATGGCAACAAGGTGCCTGATGCAATTTTAAAGATAGGATTTTCATACCTGAAGATGGGCAATGTTGAGAAGGGCAGGGAGTATTTAAAAATGGTTATCAATAATTATCCCTGGAGCAATCCTGCAAAAATTGCAAGATCCAAATTAAAGGAAATAAATGGGGGTGGCGAATGAAAAAGGCTCTTTTAATTGCTGTAATTGTTTTTCTTACTCTTCCTTTATTTGCTCAGGATGCAAATAATGGTGGAGAGGTCTATATTGTTCAGTCAGGTGACACTCTATGGGGACTTGCTCAGCAATTTTATCATAATCCATGGCTCTGGCCAAGAATCTGGGAGGCCAATCCATACATAGATGATCCAAATCTGATTTATCCTGGAAAGCCTCTGGCCATCCCGAAAATTTTGAGTGGACCTCCACCACAGAATCTTGCTTCAGCCACCGCAGTAACGGGGACCCGGGTACCTCAGCCCATAAAACCCGTTACCGGTGTGAGTGTTCCGCCTCCCGTGGAAAGTTTGAAGGCTCCTCCAGTTACTCCTTCAGTACAGCAGGCTCCTGCTGCTGTAGCCACTCCTCTGCCATCTGAGAATCTGCCTCCAGCTCCAACCTCTCCCCAGGTTTCTGCAGGTAATGTACCAGCACCTCAGGAAGTTGCAACGATGCCGGAGGAAATAGAGGAGCCAACTGTCCAGACCATAGTTATTCCTCAGCCACCACCCATCCACTACTTCATAAGGGTTGGATATGAAGGATTTATTTCAAAATATGAGTTGAAATCCTATGGAAGAATAGTTGCATCAGATTCGGAAAAGGTACTTTACTCTCAGGGGGACTACCTTTACATAAATATGGGTGAGAGTGCAGGAATAATACCGGGTGATAAATTTGTTGTTTTTGAAATGCAGGAACCAGTATTTTCACCAAGATACAGGAGAAAAATAGGTTATCTGGTAAGGATAAAGGGTGTACTTGAGGTAAAGGAGGTTTTCAAAGATACTGCCAAAGTGTATGTTACAAAATCTTACGATGCAATAATGATTGGAGATTCAATAAAGCCATTTGAGAAATTTCCACATCATATTGAGATAAAAAAGTCTGAGGCAAACGTGGATGGATACATAATAGCCACCATAGACAACAGAAACGCTGTGGGTGAGGGAGATGTGGTATATCTGGATATTGGTAAAAGGGACAATGTGGAGATTGGAAATGTGGTTGAAATTTATCAACCGGCGAGGAAAGTTTATGATCCTATCAAATCCAGGTATGAGCACATTCCCCCGCTTCTTGTGGGTAAGGCGATAATTCTAAGTGTCCAGGACAGAACATCAGTTGCTCTGATTTTCAGGAGTTATAAAGAAATTTACAGGAATTACAAAGTAAGAATGGTGGCACAGTATTAAAGAGCGGGAGGAGTACCTCCAGCTCTTCAATAGTGTAAATAAACTTCATTTTAAAAGATTATCTCTCTTATTCGGTGAAGAATCTAAAAATTCCTTTACTGAGAATGGCTGGAATGTTTTGCATACTGTTAATCTATCAGCCCATAATTTCTCATAACTCTCATTAGTTCCAGCTTGTGGTCAGAAGTCATTTCATATAGAGGAAGGCGGTATTCAAGTTTGATTTTATCCATCAGAACCAGCGCCTGCTTAACAGGTATTGGATTGGTTTCAATGAAAATAGCCTTAATGAGAGGGAAAAGTTTCTGATGAAGTTTTCTTGCCGTAGCAAGATCATTGTTTTCCACAGCCCTGACAAGTGCAACCATATCTTCTGGAACTATGTTTGCAACTGCTGAAATTACTCCGTGGCCACCAACAGCCATAATGGGTAGTGTAAGACTGTCATCACCGGAGAGAATAACGAAATCTTCAGGACAGTTAAGCACCAGAGAAGTTGCCATGTCAAGGGAACCCGTTGCTTCCTTTATCCCCACGATATTCTTTATTTCAGCTAACTTACAGATTGTATCCAGCTCAAGTTTCACTGCTGTCCTTCCAGGTATGTTATAGAGTATCAGGGGAAGGGAGGTGGATTCTGCTATTGCTTTGAAATGTTGATAGAGCCCTCTCTGGGTGGGTTTGTTGTAATATGGAGTTATAAGTAAGGCTCCATCTGCTCCGGCTTTTTCTGCTTCAGTTGTTAATTCTATTGCTTCTCTTGTGGAATTGGAACCTGTCCCGGCAATAACCTTTATTTTGCCTTCAGCAAATTCAACGCTTCTTTTAATGAGGTCAATGTGTTCCTGGTAGGTCAGTGTGGCTGACTCTCCTGTGGTACCGCATGGAACAATACCATCCACTCCGGCCTTCTTCTGATCCTCAACGAGATTTTTATATGCTTCCCAGTCAATCTGACCATTCCTGAACGGAGTTACTATTGCGGTGTAAACACCCTTAAACATTTTCTTCCTCCTTCAGAAATTTTTCTATTTGAAAAAATCCATGATATACTTCTTCGGCAGGTCCATATAGAAAGACATGGTTACTTTCACGGTTCCATTCAACTTCCAGATCTCCTCCCTTTAAGTGCAGTTTGACTCTGGGACCTCTGACCCAACCATTTAAGATTGCAGCAACGGTGGAAGCGCTTGCTCCTGTTCCACATGCGAGGGTTTCCCCTGCACCTCTTTCCCATACCCTCATTTTAAGTTCATTCTCCCCGAGGACCTGAATAAATTCAGTGTTGACTCTGTTTGGAAAGAAGGGATGATGCTCAAATTGTGGACCAATTTTCTCAAGTTCAAGTTCATCCACATCTTCAACCTTTACTACTGCATGGGGATTACCCATTGAAACTGCTGTTATTTTCCACTTTCGACCCGCCACCTCAAGGGGGTATTCTCTTATTATACCACTGGCTCTAACAGGAATTTTTCCCCCTTCAAGTTCAGGTTCTCCCATGTCAACTTTGACCAGAGTCCCTGTTATTTCCGGAACAACGATTCCAGCAAGAGTTTCCACATAAAGCTTTTTCTTGTCCTCAACATACTTTTCCACATACTTTGCAAAACATCTTATACCATTTCCGCACATTTCCACTTCTGAGCCGTCAGCATTGAAAATCCTCATTCTGTAATCTGCGTTTTCCAGTGATGTATCTTCAAGAAGCAGTAATTGATCAGCACCTATTCCAAAATGCCTGTCACAGAGGGCGGGAGCAACCTTTCCCCAATTTATGCCTGGATATTTCCTCGCATCAATGACTATGAAGTCATTTCCTGTGCCATGCATTTTTACAAATTTCACTTCCATGATTCACCTCAAAAATGATGGTATTTTTTCATTCCAGACCAGTTCAGGATATGTTTCTCTCTGCCTGATAATGGCATACTCACTGCCTTTTACCATCACTTCAGCAACCCTTGGCCTTGAATTGTAGTTGGAGGCCATTGAGAAGCCATAAGCTCCGGCACTGAAAATTGCGAGAAAGTCACCTCTCCCCACTTTCTCAATTTCCCTCTCCCTGGCAAAGAAATCGTCACTTTCACAGATCGGTCCAACTATGTCCGCTATTATTTTCCCTCTCTTCTGATCAAGAACAACAGGTGATATTTCGTGATGTGCACCATAGAGGGCTGGTCTTATGAGATCATTCATAGCTCCATCCACAATTATAAAGTTTTTAAGTGGAGTTTTCTTGGTATAGAGCACCTTTGTCACAAAAATTCCGGCGTTTCCAACAATTACCCTGCCCGGTTCGAAGATCATCTTTATCTTTCTGTCACCAAGAAGTTTTTTTATTTCGGAGGCATATTCCTCCGGGTGGGGAGGATTTTCGTCCCTGTATCTTATACCCAGGCCGCCTCCTATGTCAAAGTATTTTATACTGACTCCAAGTTTCTCAATCTTTTCAATGAGTCTCAGCAACTTTTCCATTGCTTCAATGAATGGTGAAACCTGCGTTAGCTGGGACCCGATATGTGCATCAATACCAACAACCTCAATATTTTTGAGTTTTAAAGCTTTTTCGTAAATTTCCAGAGCATAATCTGAGGGGATGCCAAATTTGTTTTTGCTTAGCCCGGTTGAAATATAGGGATGAGTTTTGGGGTCAACATCAGGGTTTATTCTGAATGATACTGGTGCCTTTTTCCCCAATTTCCCCGCTATCTGATCAATTACTTCCAGTTCCTCCTCAGATTCGACATTGAACATCAAAATGTCGTTTTCCAGTGCGAATTCTATTTCATCATCAGATTTACCCACACCAGAAAAAACAACTTTATGTGGATCTCCACCTGCAAGAAGTACCCTGTACAGTTCTCCACCTGACACAATGTCAAAACCACTTCCAAGTTTTGCAAGGGTTCTGAGAACCGCTATGTTTGAATTGGCTTTAACTGAGTAACAAACAAGGTGATCAATATCTGAAAGGGCTCCATCAAATACATTGTAATGTCTGGTTAGTGTTGCATGGCTGTAAATGTAGAGGGGAGTTCCCACTTCCCCTGCGATCTCCCTGACCGGGACCTCTTCTGCGAAGAGCTCATTTCCCCTGTAAGTGAAATGGTTCATTTTCACCTCCAGTTACGGCAATATTTGAAAATCCGCTTTCATTTCCATCTGTATCAATTGCAGTTATAGTATAATAACATTTTTTCTCTTTCCCACAACCGCTGTCAACAAATCGGTTATTTCTGGTCTTTCCAATAATTTTCCACTTCGCATGCAGATTGCTCTTTCTGTAAATTCTGTATTCCTTCAAATCTCCTGCATTTACCTGTGTCCAGAAAAGATAGATTTTGCCATTTTTTGATATCAGATTTAAATCTGATGGTGAGGGTGGTGGAATGATATCCTTTGTATAGATGGTTGCCTCCTCTGATAGAGGGGAGAGGCAGAGAAAGTTTTTTTCGCAGGTTATTGCTCCCTGAATAACTATGTGGAAGAATCTGTGAAGTGGAAGGGAGGTAATTGCAGGTCTTTTATCTTTAATCGGCTGTATGTTAAAAAGGTTCAGTGGTCCCTTTTCCCTTCCAATGTAGATGATAATTCCCTCAACTTTCTCGCTGGTATGCCATGAGAACTGAACTCCATTTTCAATAAGTTTGATGGAACTTATAATCGGCTTCTTTTTCAGTGGATTTTCAGGTATGTAAAACCACCTGGTAAATTTGCCAGCTCCATATTCTGACCATGGTCTCAGCCTGAAATATTCAAAATTGCCGGTTACTGTGAGGGCGTAAAGATTTTTGAAACGCTGTAGAATGTTTACAGGAAATACTTTTTTCCATTTCGTACATTCAAATTCAATGCTTCTGACTCTGATCTTTTCATGCTGGATCTTTCTTGGTGGTACCCTGAAAAAAATGGTTATTCTACCGTCGTCCACAAAGATTTTTTTTATTCTGGGTCTGTAAGGAACAAGTTCATTTCTTGGAATAAGGGTACCTCTTTTCCCACAGGAAACAATCAGAATAAGAACTATCAATAGGGTTGAAAGTGTTTTTTGATGAATTCTGCCCTCCATTCCACTTCCTGTTTCGCTTTTTTCAGTAATTCCCTGACATAATCTGGTGAAGTTCCTCCAGTAACTTTTCTCTGTTTCACAGAAGTTTCAGGCATAATTGCTTCAAAGACATCGTTCTCTATAAGGGAGGAGAATCTTTTTAATTCTTCCAGTTCAAGTTCATACAGTTCTTTCCCCTTTTTTTCTGCGTATGCCACGATCTCTCCTGTTATCCTGTGTGCGTCTCTGAATGGTACGCCTTTTTTCACTAAATATTCTGCAAGATCAGTGGCGGTAATGAACCCTCCTTTTAGCATCTCTTTAGCTCTTTCTTTATCAACTTTAATTGTTGCAATCATTTTACTCATTGCTCTGAGCGAGAGTGAGAGTTGTTTTACAGTGTCAAAAAGGGGCTCCTTATCCTCCTGAAGATCTTTGTTATATGCAAGTGGCAGACCTTTTAAGACAGTGAAAAGTGTCAGAAGATTTCCATAAATTCTCCCTGTTTTTCCCCTTACAAGTTCAGCAAGATCAGGGTTTCTTTTCTGTGGCATTATGCTGCTTCCAGTGGTGTATCTTTCATCAATCTGAATAAGAGAAAATTCGGCTGTGCTCCAGATTATAAGTTCCTCTGCAAGTCTTGAAAGATGCATTATTGTCACTGCAGAAGAATAGAGGAAATCCAGTATGAAATCCCTGTCGGAAACTGCATCCAGACTGTTTCTGGATAACCAGTGAAAATTCAGGAAGTTCTTAACAAAATCCCTGTCAACAGGAAATGTTGAACCTGCCAGGGCTGCGGATCCAAGTGGCATACTGTCTGCACTTCTGTAGGTCATTACAAATCTCTGGAAATCCCGTGTCAGCATTTCGTAATAGGCCAGAAGATAATGTGAAAAGAGAACGGGCTGGGCTCTCTGAAGATGAGTGTATCCGGGAATTATCACATCCAGATATTCCTCGCTTTTATCAAGAAAGCTTTTTTGCAGTTCGACGATTAACTTACCGGTTTCAAGGCATTTTTCCCGTACGAATAAGCGTGTATCGAGTGCAACCTGATCATTTCTGCTTCTTGCAGTGTGTAGTTTTTTCCCGACATCTCCAATTTTTTCTATTAATCTTTTTTCTATGTGCATGTGTATATCTTCATCTTCCATGGGGAAGTGAGTGTGATCTTCATCTATTTCATTTTTTATTTCTAAAAGTGATTGGATGATTCTGTCCGCTTCATCAACCTTAATTATTCCCTGTCTTGCAAGCATTTTAACATGTGCAATAGAACCCTGAATATCGTAAGGATAGAGTATCCAGTCGAAAGGGATTGATGCATTCATTTCGTCCACGAAGGAATCTATTTCGTGGGAGTATCTCCCTCCCCAGAGTTTTTCAGATTTTTTTTCACTCATCTTTTGCTCCCAGTTCGATACTTCTTTCATATGCGGCTCTTACAGCTTCCATAACTATTCCCCTGAACCCGCTTCTCTCAAGAACTTCAAGAGCAGCTATTGTGGTGCCAGCTGGTGATGAAACCATATTTCTTAATTTTGCAGGTTCAGGAGTATTCCTTAGAAGTGCCATACTGCCTTCACCGGTAGAAACAGCGAGTTTCAGTGCCAGATCTGCGGGGAGACCGGTTCTGATTCCAGCCATCATCAGGGCTTCAACGAATGTGAAGAAGTAGGCGGGACCACTTCCACTCAGGGCAGTGACACTGTCCATCAGCTTTTCTTCTTTAATCCAGTGGAATTCGCCTATGGAGGAAAAGATTTTTTCTATTACATTTTTATCATCCTCTGTCAGAGATGGGTTCTCAAGAATGACGGTGACACCTTTCCTCACCAGAGCGGGTGTATTGGGCATTGTTCTCACTATCTTTGCATTCCTCAGAATAGAAAACTTTTTAACAGGCACACCGGCGGCTATGGAAATAGCGATTTTATTTTTAAAATCAACATCTTTTACCTCTTCAAGAACTCTGTCGATTACCTGAGGCTTAACGGCAAAAATAATTGCATCAGATTTTTCAATTACATCAGCATTGGTTTGAAGAAGAGTTACTTTCAGGGATTGTGCTTTACCTTTCACATCAGCCGGATCATGGGCGTACAGTTCTTTAAAAAAATCTCTGTCCAGCCCCCCTGCAATGGCAGTTGCCATGTTGCCAAAGCCAATGAAACCTATTTTCATTTTAAGCCTCCTTATTGTGGTCTGGGACCAAAAATTGCAGTGCCTATTCTTACAATTGTTGCCCCTTCTTCAATGGCGACACCAAAGTCAGCGCTCATTCCCATGGAGAGATGGGGTAATTGGACCCCAAGTTTCGCCTCAATTTCTTCTTTTAGCTCTCTCATCTTTCTGAAATATGGTCTCACTTTTTCAGGCTCAAGGGGAGGAGGGATTGTCATAAAACCCTGCATCTGGATGTATGGTAGTTCCATTGCAATCTTTGTGAGAATTTCTGCCTCAGAGGGGGAGATGCCCCCTTTGGTTTCTTCTCCACCAATATTTATCTCCAGGAGAATTGCCTGTTTATTGCCTCCGCACCTTTTTTCGCACTGATTATTCAGAGTTAACAGAACTTTTTCCGAATCAACTCCATGGATCAAAATAAATTTTCCAACCACATACTTTGCTTTATTTCTCTGCAGTCTCCCAATAAAATGCCAATTGATATCCAGATCTTTCAATTCCTTCATCTTTGCAAGGGCTTCCTGAACATAGTTTTCTCCAATATCTTTGAGACCTGCTTTGTAAGCTTCTCTTATTTTTGTGGCGGGATGTTTTTTTGATACTCCTACCAGGAGTATTTCATCAGGGTTTCTGCCAGCTTTCTGGGCGTGGAATGCAATTTTTTCCTTTATTATTTTCAGATTTTCCTTTATCTCGTTCATGGTAATCCTCTTTATCTGTCTTGCTAATAATTTTATTGGATAGAAAAAATTGTGGCAAGAAATGGCTAAAACTAATTGTAATTTGATTCAATTGGATTTTTTGTAATGAAACAATTTTGTGTTTTTTTGCTCCGTGTGTTATCCTGAAAAAATCAAAAAAATTGAAAGTGAGGTAGTTTTGTGAAAAGTTTTGAAGAGATGGAGTTATCCCGCGAAATGGTTGAAGCGATTAAAGAGAAAGGTTTTAAAAATCCCACACCCATACAGGAGAAAGCTATTCCAGTTTTAATGAATACTGATTATGATCTGGTTGGACAGGCAAAAACTGGTACAGGAAAGACTGCAGCATTTGGTATACCACTGCTTGAAAAAATCACACCTGGCTCAGGAGTCATTCATGCTTTAATTCTGACTCCTACAAGAGAACTTGCACTTCAGGTAGCAGGTGAAATAAAAAGTCTTACAGGTAAAAGAAAATTCAGGGTTATTGCAGTGTATGGTGGACAGTCAATTGGCAGACAGATAGGTGAGATAAAAAAGGGAGCCGATATTGTTGTGGGAACACCCGGCAGAATTATTGACCTGTTAAACAGAGGTAAACTTGACTTTTCCCGGATTTCGTGGTTAGTCCTTGACGAGGCGGATGAAATGCTCAATATGGGTTTTATTGATGATGTGGAGGAAATATTGAAGTCAACTTCAGAGAATAAAAGGGTTTTACTCTTTTCAGCCACGATGCCCCCAAGGATTTTGGGGCTTGCCAGGCGTTATATGGGGAAGTACAAATTTATAAATATTTCAGATGGAAATTCTCCATCAGATCTGACTGCACAGTATTTTTACAGGGTTTATTCCAGCGAAAAACCTGAGCTGTTAAGAAGAATCATTGAAAAGGAAGAAGAGTTTTATGCTCTCATTTTCTGTAACACAAAGGTGGAAGTGGATGGTCTGAACAGGGTTCTGACAGATATGGGATATTCTTCAGAGGCGATTCATGGAGATTTTTCACAGTATCAGAGAGAAAGAGTAATGTACAAGTTTCGCCAGAAAAAGGTGAATATTTTGATAGCAACTGATGTTGCAGCCAGGGGAATTGATATACCCGATATAACTCATGTTGTTAACTACAATGTTCCTTATAATCCTGAGGTATATATTCACAGGATTGGAAGAACCGGGAGAGCTGGAAAAGGAGGTGTTTCTATAACTCTTGTGTCTCCCGAAGAAGAGGCTCATTTCAACTTTATCAGAAGAGTGGTAAAGTCAGATATTGTGGAGCTGGATGCCCCAACAGTTGAAGAAATTCAGAAAGTTAAAAAGGAAAAGTTTGAGAAAGAGCTACAGCAGGAGCTGGAAAATTTTGAAGGATCAAAGTATCTTGATTGGGCAACTGAACTGCTTATGATCTATGATCAGGAAAAGATCGTAGCTGTATTACTGGAAAAACTTCTGGGAGGATCGGACAAAGATTATGCTCCATTGAAAAAAGTGATCATTGAGAAAGGTAAAGAGGTCAGAATGTTTGCTGCGATCGGGAGGGAAAGCGGGATTAATTCCCAGGAACTTGTTGAGATGATACAGAAAAAGGTAAAAATTGGTCCGGATGAAATAAAGAATATCAGAATCTTCGACAGGTTTTCATTTTTTTCTGTTCCTTCATATTACGCGGACCCAATAATAAAGGCTTTCAAAAAGCGAGGCCGCTCCATTTTTGATAGAGCAAGGGGAAGAAGGTAAAGGCCCTTCTACTCACACTTGCTCCATCCGCAGTTTCTGCAGGTTACGCATCCCCCTTCAAATTCCAGTGCCGTTGATCCGCATTCGGGGCATACTGCAATAAAGAAACTATCTGCAGGTTTACCTCTGTTGGCTATTGATTCTGTGACCTGCTGGATCTCGTCGGGGGTTGCCTTTGCAACTTTTTTCTCAATGGCTTCAATTTCCTCTTTATCTTTCTGTTCTTTTATGATTGGTCTTGCACCAGCTTCATTGTGAACATACTTGTAAAGTGCCTTTGCCACTGCATCAGCACATGAAAGGACCATTTCCCCCTCATCCCATGCAGGAGCGGGACATCTTATTCCGCTGATCTGCTTTATGATGTAATTAGGATCCACCCCAACCCTGAGAGCAAGGGAGATCATCCTGCTCAGTCCCTCTAACTGACTTGCGGCACATCCACCAGCTTTTCCCATTGTTGCAAAGACCTCAAAAATTCCATAATCATCTTCATTAATGGTAACATATAAATTTCCGCAACCAGTCTTTATTCTCTGGGTTGAACCATAAATAACCCTTGGCCTTGAGCGTGGTTTTAATTCTCCTATTTTTGGAGCTTGCTCAGCTTCCTGTATCTTCTTTTTCTCTTCTGCTTTTTTGGTAACTGTGATAACCTGTCCCTGTCTGCTTCCATCCCGGTAAACTGTTATGCCTTTTAAGCCAAGTTCATACGCAAGCCAGTATGTTCTCTCCACATCTTCAACAGTTGCATCGTTTCTGAAGTTAACAGTCTTACTCACAGCATTATCAACATATTTCTGGAAAGCAGCCTGCATTTTAACATGCCATTCTGGATCTATATCATGGGCAGTTACAAAAATTCTCCTCCACTTTGCAGGAACTTCTTCCAGTCCCTGAACACTCCCTGTCTCTGAGATTTTTTCCATCAGCTTATCGGAATACCATCCCTCTCTTTGTGCTATCTCTTTGAAAAGAGGGTTTACTTCAATAAGTCTTGTCCCTTCAAGAACATTCCTTGCAAAGCTTATGGCAAAGAGGGGTTCTATTCCGCTACTGGTGCCAGCTATGATACTTATGGTTCCCGTTGGTGCAATTGTGGTCACTGTGGCATTTCTTACAGGCGGGTGCCCCTTTTGATCATACACACTTCCTTCAAATGCAGGGAAAGGACCTCTCTCTTTGGCAAGTTCTATGGATTTCTGACGTGCAACATCCAGTATGAATCCCATCACCTTTTCCGCAAGTTCCAGAGCCTCTTCAGAATCGTAAGGTATTCCAAGTTTAATAAGCATTTCGGCCCATCCCATAACACCAAGTCCAACCTTTCTGTTTTTCTTTGTCATTTCTTCAATCTGTGGAATGGGGAATTTGTTCATGTTAATAACATTATCGAGGAAATGAATCGCTTCTCTCACAATGTATCTCAATTTTGCAAAATTTATTTTTCCATTTTCAACCATTCTGGAGAGATTTATTGAGCCGAGATTACATGATTCATAGGGAAGGAGTGGTTGCTCTCCGCAGGGATTTGTGCTTTCAATTTCACCAAGATGGGGAGTTGGATTTGCCTCATTTATCCTGTCAAGGAAGATTATTCCGGGTTCTGCAGAGAGCCATGCATTATGAACGATTCTTCTGAATACTTCTCTCGCATTGAGTTTTCCAACAACCTCTCCATTTCTTGGATTGATCAGTTCATAATCTTCACCCTTTTTAGCCGCTTCCATGAATTTATCCGTTACAGCGACGGATATGTTAAAATTTGTAAGTTTTGTCAGGTCAAGTTTTACATCAATGAAATCAAGAATGTCGGGGTGATCAACACGAAGTATTCCCATATTTGCCCCTCGCCTTGTG
>JALSQH010000001.1 GCA_026985515.1 bacterium | reverse complement strand
AGGGTGGAGAGAGAAATGCTCAGCCTCATCGGGCTGGGTGCGAAAAAGATTTCCCCCATCCACTGCAGTGGTGAATATACGAGGAGTTTTCTGAAGAAAAATTACCCTGAAATTTACCTCCCTCTTCATGTGGGAAGTGTAATCAAGCTATGAAAAAGATTTTTCTTATTGGATTCATGGGAAGTGGGAAAAGCAGTGTTGGGAAACTTCTTGCTGAAAAACTCGGAAAAGAATTTATTGATCTTGACGAATACATTGTTGAAAAAGCGGGTATGAGCATTCCGGAAATATTTGACAGATATGGGGAAAAATTTTTCAGGAAACTTGAAAAAGAGGCACTCAGAGAGATAACAGAGGATTCAAGAGATGCCGTAGTGGCCACAGGCGGAGGAGTGGTTGAGGATCCCGAAAATTGTGAGATTCTCAGGAAACATGTTACCTTCCATCTCCAAGCACCGTGGGATGAAATCTGGAAAAGGATCAGCAAAGATTCAAACAGGCCCCTGGTTGGAAGAGGGAAGGAAGCCGTAAAATCTCTTTATGAAAAACGGGAAAAGATGTACAGAGAAACAGGCAGAGTTATAAACACAGCTGAAATGACCGTAGAGGAGATTGCAGAAAAGATAAAGTCAATTGTCACTGGCCTGGAAGAAGGTGGGAAATAGCTTTTTTATAAGAGCATGAATTCAATTTGCTATAAGCTGCACTTCTGATGTATAATTAAGGCATCATGAATTCAAGGAGGAGGTTTGTCATGAAGAAATATTTAGTTGCTGTTTTCATGATTATTTTTTTATATGCATCCTGCCGGAGCAGTTCCCCATCCACTTCCACCAATGGAGGAGGAACAGGTAACAGCAATCAGCATCAAAACAATCCCGTAACTCCCCTCTCATACCCAAAACCTGAAGTTGATTTTAATGCACCTGTTCTGGACCTGAGTTCCACAGATGATTCAGACACAATTTCAAATTTTCTTGCAGATTGTATAGGTGTTGTTAAAAATGAATCTGAGTTTATTGAAAAACTATTTGTTGCTGATGAGGATTTTGATGATCTGACCTCCACAGGAAATAATACATGGAGAGGTGATGATTTCAGTGTGGTTGTTTCAAAAGCTACCGATTACACTTATCTTAATTTTTCCTTCGATATTGTCAGCGGAGTTGGTTCAGAGAGAACACTCCTGAAAATAAAAAATGACAGAAGCTATGCAGAGGTGGTGGCATATCAGAATGGCTCTCCCTACATAACAGCAAGGGCAAATTTTCAGAATAATGGAGAGAAAGGTGAAGTAATGAGATATGGTGGTTACTTTGAAGAGCTGGCTGCAATTTTAACCTATTCATCCGACAGCACCAGCGATACTGGAAAAGTCGAACTTTACCAGAATGGAAAGATGGGGGGAGAGGTCACCCTGTCTGAAGACGACCAGAGCAACCCGACGTGGGGCGAATGTGTTCAAAGGAGCATATATGAAGGTTCACTCCTCCTGGATGGCTATTTGAAGTGGAATATGGGGCATGGTGAGTATCACATAATCTTCCGCAACTCTGACGGAAGCATAAATCAGGAGCTGAAGGGGAAGTTTTAAAGTTTTAAATTGTAAAATTTCTTTACAGCAGGGCACAAATTCCCTATTTGAAGCCTTGACATTACTCCCTATCCCTGTAAAATTATTTCCGTTGCAGGTGACGGGAATCCGGTGAGAATCCGGAGCGGCCCCCGCCACTGTAACCGGGGACGAAAGGGCAATGCCACTGGACAGGTGGATCCGGAGGGGTTGCCTGTCCGGGAAGGTGCCCGAGTAGGATGATCCGGGAGCCAGGAGACCGGCCTGCAACGAAAAATCCGCGGGGTGTCGGGAAGTGAGAAAATTTCTGCTTTCTCTTTTCGCTCTAACACTCCTTGTATCCTGTAAGGGAAAGGAAAATTCAGAGCATCTCACTGTCACTGCAGGGAATTCCATCCTCATTTTGAACACGCTGTCTGAAGATATATCCCTCTACCGTGGGGGCAGGATTTTAAATCACCTTTCACCTGCGGATCAGGGTGCAAATAAAATCATAATTGATGAGAAAGGAATAACCGTTATAAACTCTCTCTCCAACTCCCTGACAACATACGACTTTCAACTTCACCTCCTATCAGAAACCTCAACAGGGTCAGGGACAAATCCCTTCAGCGGAGCTGAACTTGGTGGAATCCTCTATGTTTCCCTCTATCTTAAAGATCAGATAGCCCTTTTTTCAAGAAGTGGGGATTCGTGGAAATTCAAGTATTCTGTGGAAATTACTGGAGAACTCCCCGCTGATACACCCGGTGAGAAAAGGAGATTTTCTCCTATGGGTGTATGCAGATGCTGTGGAAGGGTTTTTGTTGCTCTTGCTAACCTGAACTCCAGCTCCACAGCAGGGGGGCCCGGCGGCATTTACATGGGTAAAGAGAATGAATGGAGTCTGATACAGGTAAATGGAAGAGATACAGTAAATGTGGTGAATATCGGTGGAAGAATAGCTGTCATAAGTGCCGGTGATTACAGGAATGGGGAGGGATTTGCGGGAAATGGAAAAATAGAGATCTACCATCCTGAGAAGTCAATTTTCATTACCGAAGTGGATGTCCCGGGAGCTCCATACACCGTCACAGGACCAATCAATTCTCGCTACTTCGTCTCTGATGCATCAATGGGTAAGGTGCTTGTGTATGATTCTGAGTGGAAATTAGTGGATAAAATCATTCTTTCTAACAACTCCCTGAGCATGGTAAGTGATCTTGAATCCTTTGGAAATCTTCTCTTTGCGGCAGAATTCAACACATCTCAGCTTTTCGTAATTGATCCAGTTAAGTTAAAAATAATCGGCAGATACAAAACAGGGGAAGGCCCAGTCGATCTTCAAAAAGTAAAAGGAGGTGTAGAATGAAAAAGATGCTACTTCTTCTCCCACTATTGCTTATTGTTGCAAGTTGTCAGCAGGGTAAAAAGGAAGTGGTTTTTAAAGCTCCAGCTGTTGTGGTTCAGAAAATTTCACCTGAAGGAGGAACAATTCAGGCAGAGGAACACAAGCCTTTTACAGTAAAGGTAAAGATCCTGAATCCCTCTCCATCTCTTGAATCTTACTGGATATGGAAGAATGAAATAGCTGGATATGGTACATCAGTAACAATAACCCCTGATGAGGAAGACGGAGGCAAAACAATACCCCTCACTTTTGTGGCCACCGGGAAGGGATACGAAACACAGGAAATCACTTATCAGGTGGTAATAAAAGAGGTGGACGATCCCCCAGAAATAACACAGTACTCTCCAGAATCAACCACCATTACCCTGAAAAAGGGGGAAACCATTCAGTTTTACATTTCTGGTAAGGATCCAGACTCTGAAATAAAATACATCTGGTATGTAAATGGAAATGAGGCGGGATACTCAAACACCCTTACATTTACGGCAACGGGGGAAATGGAAGGTCAAACCATAACAATCACCGGGACTGTCTCTGGTGGCAACAAATCTGCTTCGGTAACCTGGCATATTAATGTTGAACACTATGATTTTCCACCAGAAATAAACATTCCCTTCAACAAATTAATTCTATCCCTCAGGTTTTTCAAAAAAAGTTTTCCTGAAGTTATAGACCTTTCCAGATACATTGTGGATAAGGATAACGATTTTTACTCACTTCAAATTACCTTTGAAACATCAGACAGTGGAATTGTAGCCTATCAGAATGGGAAATACATGGCACTGAGAATCAACTGGGTACACTACCCCACAGAAAGCATCAGGATTAAGGTTTCAGATGGTGAAAAGGAAAATTCCGCTACCCTTTATCTAATTTACGATTCCTATCTTATTTTCAAAAATGAATATCAGTACTCCCTTTCCCTCGTGGGTTACAATCAATTCTATGTACTCTCACCGGTGCCAGGCTCACAATCTCCATATGTTATTTCAACAATAGCCCCCGGTGATTCAATTCTTCAGAATGGAGAGAAAACCACATACATTTATGGTTTCACAACATGGGGTGCCTACCACCTTCTGAAGTATAATCCCCTCTCCCTGCAGTTAGTTGATGAAGAAGATATTTCCTTCTGTGCATCCTCTCCCTACGAGTCAGAAGAGATCTATTACAATTCAGAAGATGCCATAGTTTTCACAAACTTCGAAAAATTTCATCAACCAGTGACAGGTGAGAGATTCTCCATTTACTACCCACTGGAGGATACATGCCACTCCTACCCGATTTACACAACAGGAATCGATCAGGATATGTCATACGAAGGAATCACTGAGGCATGGACCAGTTCCGGTCTAACTCTATTCCTTGCTGCAAGTGGATTTCAGGGATTTGACTACCAGAATTACAGGTCAATTTTCGGTGACTCATACCTTACAATGGTCACCATTTCATCCCTTGATCCAACAAACACGCTCTACACCACCTACAACTTCCATGTTACAGGATGTGTCAACCTGCAGGATGTTAAAGCTTTTGAAGATGATTATGGACATTATCTTGCAGGGGTATGTACGGGTGATTACAGTTCAACCCCCACGACTGACACAGGTTATCTGATTCTTTTCTCCATTGATAATGGTTATCCTCAGGAAGTTACTCGCATTTCTCTTGGTACGGGTTCACATCCCGGTGGAATTGAAGTAGTTGAAACAGAAGAGGGAATATTTTTGCTTGTAGGGAGTTCCTCAGGTAAACTCTTCGTTGTAAGGGCTGATAATGAACAGTTGAATTCAGTTGCGGTGTATTCATTCTCAGATTACGGATATGGTGGATGGGCAATGGTGACACCCGTAATTGGAGATTACAAGGTAGGTGAAGCAGGGGCAGTCGTTTCCTCATGGGGAATGAATTCAACTCTTTTCCTGAAATCTGACATCGAGAATCCTGATACTCCATGGGAGCATCTTTTTGATTTAGGAAATGCAGGCGCATCAAGCTGGATAACAACATTGGATTTAGGAAGATGAAAGAAAGCCGACTACGGAGAGTGAGTTCTATACTCACTCTCCTTTTACTTTTATCCTGTACACCCAGAAGATCAAAAGTGGAAAACTATAAAATTATTCCCTCCAGAGTAACCTTTCCTTCTCCCGGCAGCAGAGTAAAAGTGGAACTTTTCCATGATGAAAAGCAGGTAAGAGACTTCACACTCAAATCCCGTGATCCCAATATTGTAAGCGTGGATGGACATTTCCTGATTGCAGTGAATGAGGGGACCACCACTGTTCAGCTTACCCATGATTCATTCACAGGATTTATTCACGCTGTGGTTAAAAGGAATCTGAAACTGGATAAAATCTTCCTTGTGCCGGAGAAGCTGGAAATAACTGAGTGGAAGAATTATTCCATCTCTGTATCAGGAATTGATGATGAGGGAAACATCTTCTACGGGCTTGTGGGAACTTTCTCTTCCGAAAACCCGGCGGTTGCAACTGCAAAACCTTCAGGGGAAGTGGAAATCGGTGCGGAAAATGGAACAACACTTCTCAGATTCTACTGTTGTGGCAATCTGGCAAATAGCATTATAAAGGTGGACCTGCCGTCTAAGGAACCCTATGGCTTTAAGGTAATTGACTACAGTCTTGGCGTCTCCGGAGGTTTCGGCCTGGATTATTTCCCGGGAAATGTTCTTGGACCACCAAGGGGTGGAGATCCTGCGCAATCCTCCCCTGAAGAGCTGCTTTCTCTCGGAAATGGCGGTGAGATCACTATTGAATTTGCAAATTTCGTCACTGATGGACCGGGAGCAGATTTTATTGTATTTGAAAATCCGATGGAGTATGGAGATTCAGTTTTTACAGAAACAGCCTTTGTGGAAGTGAGTCAGGATGGGAAGAAATTTATCAGGTTCCCCCCCGATTACAATCCTGATGGAAAGGGAGGAGTTGGAAATCCCGCAAACTACACAAATCTTGCGGGAGTTCACCCCGTTTATGCAAATCCTCCCACCGTCCCAGCAACTGATCCGCGTTATGCCGGTGGAGACCAGTTTGACCTTAAAGAAACAGGTTTAAAATGGATAAGATATGTTAAAATTATTGACACTGGTTACGGATCAAAGGATATCAATGGAGATGTGATAGATGATGCGGGAAATCACTTTCCATGTGGACCTGATAAGTGTGGTTTTGATCTTGATGCTGTTTCAATTATCCACTCCGGGCATGAAGTGCCTCCAGAGTGAGGAAATACCCATTCTTGCCATTGAAGTTACTGCACCTGTTCCGCCAGAATTACCCACATCATTCACAATCAGAAAAAGCGTAGAGAGTGAAACTGAACTCACAGAAAAAATAGAAAGTTCAACCTTTGTTTCCGTGAAAAGAATGGGAGGCCGAACTGATCAGACAGAAATCTCAATAGAGGGAGTACGGGGAAAAAATATGGAGATTGAAGTTGACGACATGAGCTGGGAAACTCCTGACGGAAGTATTGATCTATTCGCTCTTCCAGGTAAAATTTCGCATCTCTCTCTGATCCCACAGGGAATGGGGGAAGGGGGAGCTCTCATAAGAGTGGAAACGGAAAAGAGTTGCAGGAAAAAGTTCCTTCTCACCTATGGAAGTGAAAATCTTGCAGGTGGAGAGGCAAATCTCTGCCTTAAAACTGGAAAGGCAAAACTAAATCTATCCACCGGGGCACTTAGCAGCGATGGCGACTTCCCATTCATAAACAACAGGGGGACATTTCTGTATACTCGTGACGACTTCCCCGACAGAAGAAAAAACAATCAGTTCAATAGAAAATTTTTCGATATTTTTCTTGCTTTCAGCAACCTGAGCTTTCGTTACGGAACCACATCTCTCCTGAGGGGGGAACCTGGATTGATAACCTTTCCCGGAAAGTACACTCATTCATACTCTCTTTCAGAAATCTTTACTCTGAGTATGAAAAATGGTAACCTTCTCCTCTACGCATCTGAAGGGAGAATCAGGGAAAAATACTCTGATCCTTCTGGTGAATTCAGCGGATTCCCCGAACACATTGAAACATTTTTCAATCAGAGAGAGGCAGGTTTAAAAGATTCGGGACAAATTACCAGAGGTATTTTCTGGAGATACAGAATGAAGGCAAGGGAAGTTACCCTGAAAAACAGGTACACTGGTGGGCACCGAAGGGGAGAGTTTTTTCAATATCCTGCAATCATTTTCAGCAGTGATAAACTCACCCTCTTTTTCATGACGGCACTCAACTCTGTTGGACACTCCTTTACATTTGATCCCTCTGCAGGTTTCAGCCTAAAAGAAGGAAGTTTTGACTTTTCCGGCAACTTCTCAACCCATACAAATTATCCCACAATGTATGAACTCTATTTTTCACACGGTCTGATACAGAACAACCCGCACCTTGAGGAGGGGAGAGGATGGTATGCAGATTTTATTCTCAAATACAGTGGGTTTCTCAATGCAACCCTTATGACCTTTCGGAGGCAGGATGAGAATCTGATTGATTACTTTCTAATTTCAGGCTTCAGATATAAACCACTTTCCCTCTCCAGCTCATCCCAGCAGGGTCTGACCATTATGATCAATAAGAAAATTGATTTTCTTGCTTTCGATCTTTCAGCCACACTAAACAAAACAGAGTACCACAGGGGTAACCTGAGCGGCGATATACCTTACATACCTGAGATTAACAGTACCGGTTCCGTGAGAGTGGGAACAAACCCATACTTTAAACTTTCACTATTTTTTCAAAAGATGGTTTTCCTTAATCTCTCCAACACAAAATATATCGATCACCAGTGGAGGATGGATGGAGAAATCTATTACAGATTTTTCACAAACTTCTCCATCAGATTTTACCGTTACAATCTCTTTTCAACATCCTTCTGGTCAATAAGGGGTTTTCCAACCCCGCTGAAGGAATGGGAAATTGACCTCTACTGCCGTTTTTAACCGATTTCCTCCCTCTTTCTGTACTCATCACGGGTCAGTAAAGTGTAGAGGACTGGTACCACCACAAGTGTTAAAAGGGTCGCAAAGGTGAGACCAAACACAATGGCAGTTGCCATAGGTCCCCACCACTGTGCTCCCGGGTCACCAACATCAAGCCTCAGATGTATAAAGTCAACATTCACCCTGAAGACCGTTGGGAGAAGAGCGATCACGGTGGTCAGAGCAGTTAAAAGAACCGGTCTCAATCTTATCTTGGAAGCTTCAATGGCAGCTGTAAATTTGTCGTAACCCTGTTCCCTCAATTCCTGAATGAAGTCAATAAGCACAATGGCATTGTTAACAACAACTCCTGCCAGACTGATGATACCCAGACCGGTCATAATGACACTGAAGGGAGTCAGGGAAACAATCAAACCAAAGAAAACACCACCAAGAGAGAGGACCACTGAAACCATTATGATGAAGGGCAGTACAATGGAGTTAAACTGAGTTATCAGGATGAGAAATATGAGGGCAAGTGCGTAGAGGAAAGCCTTTCCCAGAAATCTCTTCGCTTCAGCCTCCTTTTTTCGCTCACCCTGAAAGGAAATTGTGTACCCGGGCGGAAGAGATATATTCTTCAACCGCTTCTTTATATCCTTCAGAATCTCTGAAGCAAGCCTTCCCTCATTGTTTCCCATAACGGTAACTTCTCTTTTTCTGTTAATCCTTCTGATTGTTCCAAAACCATTCTCTATTTTCCATGTTCCAATTTCTGTTACTGGATGATAGACACCCCTCATATCGGGTATAATGAGTGAATCCAGATAGGAAAGAGTCCTGTACTTTTCTGGAAATTTCAGTGTAATGTCAAACTCATTCTCTCCTTCATAGTACTTCGCAACCTTTGTCCCACTGTAGATGGTTCTGAGGGTTGATGCAACCATCATGGGATTAAAACCCATCTGTGAAAGCTTCGTCCTGTCTATTCTGAAGTTGATCTCTGGCTTGGCCTTCTTCAGATCTATTTTCAAATCATACAGACCGGGAATATCCCTTATCTTCTCCTTTATTTCCTCGCCTATTGCCAGCAACCTGTTTATATCATCACCTGTTACCCTCACCTGAATGGGCATCTTCCTCGGAGGTCCCATCTTCTCTCTCTGGACCAGAAACTCTGCACAGGGAATTCCAGCAATAGCTTTTCTTATATCAAGAATGGTTTTCAAGGTATGCTGATGCCTCTCGTGCCTGTCCACAAATTCAATGGATATTCTCGCCTTATTCGAATTGGCAGCAGATGCTTTTGACTGCCATTTAACGGCACCCTGACTTACTCCCACTCTCGTTGCAATATGCTTAATATCCGGGATATTCTTAAGTCTATTCTCAACTTCCCTTGCGATTTTATCTGTCTCTTCAAGAGTGGTTCCATCGGGTGCCTCTATTGAAATAAATGCTCTGTCAGGATCAGTTTCAGGGAAAAAATTTACCCCTTTCCCCAGAATGGGAAAGAGAATTAAGTTTACGAGAACAAATGCCACAGCAATGGAAATAGTTAGCCACCTGTGATTCAACGCCCATCTCACAAGTTTTTCAAAGTTGTTATATAGCTTTGAACCCTCTCTGAGAATTTTCTCTTCTTTTTCCTCCTTTCTTAAAAATGTGGCTGCAAGAAGAGGATCAAAAAGCATTGCCACAAGATATGAGGCAGTGAGGGCAACTATAACCGTTTTTGGCAGGAAGCTCATGAAATTACCCGTAACACCGGGCCAGAAAAGAAGGGGGAAAAATGCGGAAATGGTTGTGAGAGTGGAGGAAAGAACAGGCATTGCCACCTCAGATGCACCATCATATGCTGCTTTCAAAAGAGTAATATTCCTGGTGTGATAGTGCCTGTATATGTTCTCTATTACAACGATGGCATTATCAACAAGCATACCAAGGGCAATAATAAGAGAAAAGAGAACCACCATATTGAGGGTTATTCCCATCAGATCTATAACCAGAAAGGTGAAGAGAAGGGAGAGAGGGATTGCAAGGGCAACAAGAACTGCACTCCTCCATCCCATGAAGAGGAAAAGAACAATAAGTACAAGAAGAAGACCTGTAAGCAGATTATTCTGAAGTGTGGAGAGCATTCTTTTTATATGCTTTGAAGCATCTGAAGAGTAAATGATCTTAACATCGGGAGGGAGTGTCTTTGAGAATTCTCTGACTTTTTCTTTTATTCTGGCAACAACTTCAAGTATGTTTGCTCCTGCCTTTTTCTGAACTGTAAGGGTCACTGCGGGTTTTCCATCAATTCTCGCAATACTTGTCCTCTCGGCAGGGGCATCCACCACATCTGCAACATCTCTGAGATACACCATTCCCCTTCGGGTCACCTTAACCGGGGTATTCTTTATCTCATCTATTGATCTGTATTGAGAATTCAATCTGACAAGAAATCTTATCTTCCTGCCCTTTGTTCTTCCGCCTGGAATATTTATGTTGTTAGCCTTAATCGCCCTTATTATATCTGTGAGAGCAACTCTATACCTGATAAGATCCTCCACCCGTGGAAAAATCTGGATCTCTCTCTCCCTTCCGCCGGAGATATCCACATTCAGAACCCCCGGTATATCCTCAATCTCCTCCTTCAGATCCTCACCAAATCCCCTCAATATGGTCTCACTGTAATTCCCCACCAGGTTTATATAGAGAACCGGAAACTCTGAAAAACTTATCTCACTTATTGAAGGCTCTTCAATTCCCTCCGGAAGATCTCCTCTCGCCAGATCCACCTTTTCCTTTACCTTACGGAGTGCATCGTCAATATTTATTCCCGCCTTGAACTTTAACATTATCATTGATGCACCTTCAGCGGAAGTGGATTTCATCTCGTCAATTTCCTTTATTTCTGATAGCTTTCTCTCAAGTGGCCGCGTAATCAAATTTTCAATATCTTCAGGGGGAGCACCCATGTACGGGACAGTGACAATTATATACGGTATTGTCATGTCTGGTGCAAGCTCTCTGGGGATTGTCACATAGGCAATATAACCAAAAATTGCCACAAAAATGAGAGTCACCCATGTTGTGGTGGAATATTTCAACGACAGATATGTCAGCACGCTTTTCCTGTTCATTTCACAACCACCCTCATACCTGTTTTAAGATACTGCTGACCTGAAACAACAAGATTATCCCCCTCTCTCAAACCTGAAAGAATTTCTATTTTTTCATCAACTATGGATCCAGTTTTTACCGGTACTTCATAAGCCTTTCCATCTTTAACAACGAACACGGATTTCCCCTCTCTGGTAAATTTAACAGCATCAAGGGGGACAAGAATTCCTCTTTTGTTCTTAACTATTGGAACCATCACCGTAACAGGTGAACCATCAACAATATCAAGTGGGGGTGTTCTGAGAATCAGTTTTCTGAAATTACCGCTTACCACATAACCCCTTGAAATATAGGCTACTTTTCCCATATACTTTCCTTTCCCATCGGTAAACTCAAGCTCATCTCCCTCTGACACTTCAAATTTTTCTCCCGGAAGGAATGCATCCACCTCAGTTACATACCTGCCAACAACTTTCCCCAGTGGATAACCGGGAGTTACAATATCACCAGTTTTAAGTTCAAAATCCTCCAGATATCCATCCAAAGGTGCCGTGAGAATGGAGAGCTGGTAATTGACCTTTGCGATAGAGTACCTCTCCTGTGCCGAGATGAATGCAGCCTGCACCTTTTCCCACTGACTCTTTGAAATAAGAGACTTTTTGTAAAGCCTGTCCGCTCTCTCAAACTCATCCCTTGCATTCTTTAACTGAACTTCTGCTATTTTTAGCTGAGACGCAAAAATAGAAGTACCAATTTCTGCAATTTTATCTCCCTTCTTTACAAAATCACCTTCCTTCCTGAAAATCTTTTCAACCTTTCCCCCACCTCTGGATTTTAAAATGATCTCTTTAGCCTTTGCATATCCGGGAACAGGCCTTGTAATGGTGTACCCCTCAACTCTTACCCTTTCAACCTCTACGGGAACAGGTTTTACAGCAGTTCTGAACTCCCTCTTCCCGCACCCTGCAAATGCTATTGTAAACACTAACAAAAGGATTCCTGTTCTCTTCATTGCCTTATTTCCTCCATGAATTGTTCAAGTTTTCCTGAAAGTATGTAAACATTCATTCGTTTTAATAAAAGCTGATACCTGTTCCAGATAAGAGAGAGTTTTGCTTTCAGCAGATTATTTCTTGCATCAATATATGTGATTACATCTGCCTTTCCATTTTTGTAATTTTCCTCTACAAGGGAGAAGTTCTTTCTGGCAAGATCAAAAGTCCTCCGGGAAACCTCAAGGAGTTTCTTCTGCTGAAAAAATTCATCAATTGCCCTCTTTAGCTTAATCTCTGCCTCTTTTTTTCTCTTCGTCAGATCAAGACCGGCAATTTCTTCATCAATTGAACTTTCCCTTATTTCGTAGTATCGAGATAAGCCGCTGAAGATGGTCCATGTCAGCTGAAGCATAACCATCCAGTTCTCCTTTTTTCCAAAATTTCCCGGGTTCTTCTGATAGGAATAATTCCACATAAAATTTATCCTAGGAAACAATCTACCCACCTGAACCTTCCACATCTGATGAGATAACTCTTTCTGAAGAGATGTGATTTTCAGATCCACAGATTCATCGGTAGAAAAAGCACTTTTATTGAGGGAAGAAGGTACAGGAGGTTCAGCAGGAAAAATTTTCCTTCCAGTTAATCTTTCCAGTTCGGATGATACATACCTGATCATGGTTTCAACTTCCATGAGAGACTTTTTGTGACGCTGAATCTCGATATCTATTCTCAGCTTGCTCCATTCAGGTTGCAGACCAAGGGAAATTTCATCCTCAGTCTTTTTCTTCTCAATTTCCAGTTCACTGTCTTCCTTTAATAGAACATCCTTTTGCTTCGTGAGAAAGAGAAGCTGCAAATAGAGGTTTGTCGTCAGGTATGCAACCATTTCCTTTGTCTTTTGAAGCCCCAGTTCAGCCATTTCCCTGTAAAGGTTTGTTATTTTCAATCCAGGAATCATTGATGGATCAAAGATCTTCTGCATCAATTTCAAACCCATTTCATAATTTTCTGAAGGACGCACCACAACTGATTCAGGTTTGTAAGAATTCCCAAGCAATGCCTGCAGTTCTTGAGGTATGTGGGGAGAAAATGTTACTTTAACTTCGGGATTCCTCTGGTAATTCCAGTACCCTGTTATTTTGGGCGCAAATGTACCCCAGTACTCATCTACCTCCAGTTTACTCTTTTCATAGTTCAGAACCGCACTTTTCACCTCTTCACTGTGTTCCCATGCAAGATTTATGGTTTGCCACAATGTAGAAGATGAATTTACCGTTGATGTTACTGCAATCATAAAGTTAAGCAACAGAGTCATTATATATTCCATAAAGGAGCACCTCCTTAACCTCTCTTAACATTTCCTCAATCTCTTCTTCATCCGATTTTGTAAGAGAAACATAAAATCCCATTCCCCTGAGCAGCATAAAGATGATCCATGAGATTTTTTCCATATCTGTAAACTTTCTGAAAAACCCCGTATCCACTCCTTCCTGGATAATTGAATGTATTATTCCAAGAATTCTCTTTCTGATCTTTTGAAATCTATCCTTTTCCTCCTTCAGATCCCTCGTTGAAACGGACTCAAAAAGGATCTCCCAGAAAGTGGATACACCCCTTACATTCTCCATGTAGGACCTTATGAGAAGCTCAAGCTTTTCAACCGGGTTTTCTCCCCTTTTAACACTCTCTTCAATAGAGTCAACAAATTTCTCAAGATAGTAGAAAATTGTAAATGTTATGATCTGCTGCTTGTTCTCAAAGTATAGATAAACCGTTCCTTTCCCTATACCTGCCTTTTTTGCAATCTCCTCAACAGAGAATGCTGAATTCTTTTTCTCAATTATCAATTCCCTTACCGCCTCTGCAATAAGTTCTCTCTTATCCATGGCTTCTCCTGACTGACCAGTCAGTCAGTATATCAGAAATTGAACAGATGTCAAGAAAAAAACTGAAGCTCTCCAGATTTACCTATTTCTCTCCAGAGACCATTTCCGGAGCATCAACATGAGATCCATGGAATCCTTCCACATACCAGTGCGGATGGCATATTCAAATTTATCAATGCCATCCCTGTAGAGAAGATAATCGTAATATTCAATAAAATTTCCGGGCTCCACTTTCCTTGCTCGCTCGATCTCTTTCAGAGCCTTATCAATCTTTCCCTCTGAATAGTAGAGTTCCGCCAATCTTAAATGAGCAAGATTCAATTGAGGAAAAAAATGAATACACTTTTTCAGATAAGCCTCAGACTTCTTTTTATCACCTACCGAGATGGGAAAAGAAGGTAACTTGAGGTAAAGAGAACCGAGAAAAAGAAGGGGTATACCTTTACAACAGAGTGGATCTTTTTTCACAATTCTTTCCGTAAACGCAATGATTCTGGGAGCAAGAGTGGTAAATATTCGAGAATTCAGGTAAAAATTTGCTTCTGAATAAAACAGGAGACTCCAGAACTTGAAGACATTGTCCTCAGGGAATCTTTTCCTTGCCTGATTAACATATTTCAATCCTATCTTACTCCAGTAAACTTTTTCACCCTGGGAAATGGCGTTCTGGACCATTGCCTGAACGAAATAGTTTCTTATTCTATACGCCTGTCTCAGGTAGGGATGATTTGAAATTATCTGGTTGAGTTTACCAATAATAGAGCAGATCCACTGATCATTTCCAAAGTGATCAAAAGTTAAAATAGATTCCTTTGAAAATATAGACGCTTCTGGATCAATACTGTTGAGGAAAAGTATAACATCCTCACCTGTTAAAAGAGCAGGTAAAATAAGAAGGAAAAGAATGATACAAAGTTTCTTCATTACCAGCTGTCAGGTTTGAAAAAGTATATAACAGAAGTTTACCAGATGCAAGACATTGATAAGGTTTTTTAGACACTGGTAAATTTCACCACGATGGTGAGAAAAAGGTGGCTGCACCTGAAGTGGCGCAGCCATTTATCTACTCTTCCACTACTTCAAAATCCTCCTTACTGGCCCCACAGACTGGACAGGTCCAGTCATCCGGGATCTCTTCAAAGGGAGTTCCAGGAGGAATTCCACCATCAGGGTCACCCTTTTCAGGATCGTACACATAACCACAAATCGTACATACATATTTTATAGCAGGTTTCTTTTTCTCCTCCGCGGCTTTCAATTCCTTCTCGTCAACATATGTTGGAGCCCTGGCAGGAGATTTTCCTCCCTTAATTTCATGGTAGTAGGAGTATGTCATCGGTTCACCATCACCGGTAATATCAGCATCAATTACCCTCCCAAGGAAGACGGTATGGGTGCCCGCATCCATCTTTTCTTCAACCTCAGCAATTAGATAACCAATTACACCTTCAGTTATAACAGGGAGACCATCAACCACCTCATACTTCGTATCTTTAAATTTATCAATATCTCTGCCAGACTTGAATCCAAACTTTCCGATGAGTTTGAGCGGAGCTTCCTTTGAAAGAATGGAGACTGAAAACCTTTTACTGCTCTCAATAAACTCATGTGTCAGATTTTCTTTGTTTATACTTATTGCTATTCGGGGTGGATCTGAGGTTATCTGAAAAACGGTGTTTGCCACCTGCCCATTGAACTTCCCATCCTTAACAGAACTCACTATGTACATCCCATAACTGACCTTGTGAAAAACCCTCTTGTTCATTACTCATTCCTCCTTTTTAAAATTAGTTTAATCTTTTAATTATTATAACAAAGATTCCCCCGAATAGCAAAATTACAAGCACGGGATCAAAACCTTCTCCGGCATCTCCAGGCATAAAACTGCATGCTCCGCCTCCGCCAAAGTACTTGTAACCCTGGATATTTTTCCCCTTCGTAACATTTGCTCCAGAAGGCTGAGAAGGCTGGGGAGTCAGATCCCGGTAATCGGGAATTCCATCGTTGTCGCTGTCCTTCGTGCCTTCCTCGCCATCAGGTATTCCATTGTTATTGCTGTCCGGATCCCTGAAATCTGGAACCCCATCTCCGTCACTGTCAATGGGCGGTGTTGCAAGATTTTTATCTCCAGCCTCCACTGCGTCGCTGAGACCATCATTGTCAGAGTCACTGTCAAGATAATCAGGGATACCATCTCCATCATTGTCATATTTGACCTCATACCCCTCATCATGGTTGGAAATATAATCGTGATCAAGATCTCCCATTGGACCATCATTGTCATTTGCATCTATATAATTGGGAATTCCATCCTGATCAATGTCACCTGTACCCTCAATCAGGTCACTCTTTCCATCATTGTCAGAATCGTGATCAAGGTAATCGGGGGTACCATCTCCATCGGTGTCAACAGGATTATTTCTGTCAGCTCCCATCTCCACCTTATCAGGTATCATGTCTCCGTCGTCATCCGGGTCTATCCAGTTTCCTGCTCCATCAGAATCACTGTCAGATGTTCCCTCAATTGAATCGGGTATTGAGGAATTGGAGGGATCATCGCTATCCGGATCTCTGTAATCTGCCTTTCCATCCCCATCATGATCAACTGGAGGAGTTGCAAGATCAGAATCCCCTGCCTCAACCCTGTCGGGTATTCCATCATTGTCACTGTCATTATCAAAAACATTGGGTATATGATCTCCATCATCATCAAGGGGTTTCAGGTAGTTGTTTCCAACTTCCTCACCATCCATGATTGTATCACCGTCGCTATCTGGATTTAATATATCACTTCCCACCCTGTACTCCTGATAGTTAGTCAATCCATCATTATCAAAATCTTCCTCTCCATCCTTTATACCATCTCCATCTGTGTCAGGATTATAAGGATCAAGAAGGCCAGGATACTGCTCTTCAAAAATATCTGGTAAGCCATCATGATCCGAATCAATGGGATTATCATCGTAGGGGTTACGCCAGTCCGTACCAAGTTTGAGTTCCAGATAATCGGGAACACCTCCATTATCAGTGTCATGGTCAAGATAATCGGGTATTCCATCACCATCCTCATCATGTGGTCTTCCATAGTAGAATGGACGTGCCTCTGTATAATCACAGTAACCATCATTATCGCTGTCCTTATCCCTGTAATCGGGAATTCCATCACTGTCGTGATCAGGTGGATTATCACCATAATTTATAACTTCGTTGCCAGATACAACGGAAACCTCCGTCACATCAGGTATACCATCATTATCACTGTCCGTATCAAGAGCATCAATTATTGAGTCTGTCGTTTCTCCACAGTAGGAAGTGGCATCAGAATTAAGAGGATGTGTATAGTCAGCTCCTGCTTCTATTCCGTCGGGGATGGTGTCCCCATCTGTATCCGGGTTGGTTGGGTCAGTGCAGTGTTTCTGACCATCATTTCCTCTGTAACATACGATATAAACCTCAACTCCGTCCAGCAAACCATCCCCATCGGTATCAGGGTTATTGGGATCAGTTCCCAGTATAGCCTCCTGGGAATTTGAGAGTCCATCATGATCGGGATCCTGACCGGAATCATCTGATGGGTCTCGCCAGTCGGTACCATGGAGATGTTCGTAGAGATCCGTGTCTCCACCATTGTCAGTGTCACTGTCAAGCATATCTGGTATTCCATCTCCATCAGTATCCTGCAGTTGAGAAGCATTTGAAATCGGGCTGGTACAGATGCTCGTTCCGGAGGGAAAAGCCTCGGTAAAATCTGAATAGAGATCGTTGTCAGAATCACCGTCTATGTAATCAGGCTTTCCATCTCCATCGTGATCCACAGGCGGTGTTGAGAGGTCACCATCTCCCGCTTCAAGGGAATCGTAAATACAATCATTATCACTATCAAGATCTCTGAAATCTGGAATTCCATCACCATCAGTATCAACTGGTGAATCTGTTACAACTCTGGATCCAGATTCATCAAGATCACTTATGCCATCATTATCTGAATCACTGTCAAGGGCGTCTATCTTTCCATCATTATCAGTATCAATGGCGGTGCAATCAGTCGCCCTCACCTCATACCCATCAGAAATGTGATCCCCATCTGTGTCGGGATTGGTCTTATCAAGTCCCAGAGAATCTTCACAGGCATTGGTCAGGCCATCTCCATCAAGATCTCCAAGGGGTCCATCTCTGTCGTTTGAGTCAAGGTAGTTGGGAATACCATCTCCATCAATATCCCCTGTACCTTCCTCATAATCAGCTTTGTGATCCCCATCTGAATCAAGGTCAATGTAATTTGGAATCCCATCTCCATCAACATCAGTGTCCGCCACTCCATTTCCATCTATATCCGTATTCATCTCAGTATAGGTGAGAATACCATCATTATCATCATCGGGGTCAATGTAATCAGGTATATCATCAAAATCATGATCGATCGGCGGTGTTGAGGGATCATTATCACCTGCTTCCACAATGTCAGGGATGGAGTCTCCATCTGAATCACTGTCCATGTAATTGGGTATGCCGTCTGAATCTGGATCTGCATATCCTTCAACCTTATCCGGAATAAAATCTGCGTCGCTGTCAAGATCCCTGAAATCTGGAATGCCATCTCCATCTGTATCCACAGGAGGAGTTGAGAGATCTCTGTCTCCGGCCTCCACAGAATCAGGTATTCCGTCTCCATCACTATCAGCGTCAAGGGCATCTATTACTCCATCATGATCCGTATCAAGAGGAGAATCTATATTTGAAACTTCGGTGTAATCATCAATATAATCACCATCTGTGTCGGGATTGTATGGATTGGTTCCAATCTCTGCTTCCTGATAATTTAACAACCCATCATGGTCGGGATCACCCAGTGGTCCATCAGAATCATCCGGGTCACGGAAATTGGGAATTCCATCACCATCTACATCCCCGGTTCCCTCTATTTCATCGGGTTTTCCATCATTGTCAGAATCCAGATCCCTGTAATCAGGCGTCCCATCGCCGTCAGTGTCGTATGGAGTGGTAAAGTAGTTGTGGTCTCCCTCCTCAATTGAGTCAGGGATTGTGTCTCCATCACTGTCATTATCAAAAACATCCGGGATCCCATCTTTATCTGTATCTGGAAGTTTTACTGATGTGGCATTGGTAACTGTAACTGTGTAGTAATCAACCTCCTCTCCATCCTTGATATGATCACCATCAGTATCTGGATTGTTTATATCAGTGCCGAAATAATACTCTCCATAATTGTTAAATCCATCTCCATCCATATCGTCAAGGTCATCCCTTATTCCATTACCATCTGTGTCGGGATTGTGAGGATCAAGTCCAACTTCCTCTTCATAGACATCCGGCAGGTTATCTCCGTCACTGTCCTCTGAAGGAGATAGAGAATCATCTGAAGGGTCACGCCAGTTCTTACCCAGTATTTTTTCAACTGAATCAGGCAATCCACCATTATCTGTGTCGTTGTCAAGATAATCGGGGATACCATCTCCATCTGTGTCCGCAGGTTTAACACCATCAAAGGGGCGCGCCTCCACATAATCGCAGTAACCATCATTATCGCTGTCAGCATCGCGGTAATCTGGTATTCCATCTCCATCTGAATCCACAGGAGGTGTGGCTGCCCTTCCATATTTCACCTCTATTTTATCCAGGATACTATCTCCATCTGAGTCACTATCAAGGGCATCTATTTTATTGTCGCTATCATGGGTGCACGGACCGGAGTAGGAGGAATCTGTGTTGAGAGGATGCTCAATGTCACTGCCCACCTCAGTTCTGTCATCAATGTAATCAGCGTCACTGTCTCTTTTGAGCGGGTCTGTTTCAGTCGTTACAACCTCAGTATAATCACTGAGACCATCGCCATCGGTATCGGGATTCTCTGGATCAGTGTGGTATATATTCTCCTCCTCTCCGTTTTTCAGGAGATCTCCATCCAGATCACCAAGAGGTCCGTCATTGTCATTCTTATCAAGGAAATTTGGAATGCTGTCTCCATCAATATCACCTGTACCTTCTACCTGATCACTTTTACCATCACCATCTGAATCAAGGTCAAGATAGTTCTTAACACCATCTCCGTCAATATCCTGATCAGAAACGGGGTTGCCGTAAACCACCGTATTTATCTCAATATAGGTGGGAATACCGTCATCGTCATCATCGGGGTCAAGATAATCAGGTTTTCCGTCATTGTCATGATCCACCGGGGGTGTTGAGAGATCTCTATCTCCCGCCTCCACCGCATCTGTAACTGAATCACCATCTGAATCAATGTCTATGTAATTGGGTTTTCCATCATTATCAAAATCTGATACTCCTTCAACTTTATCTGGAATAAAATCATTGTCACTGTCATTGTCCCTGAAATCAGGGATAGAATCACCATCACTATCCACTGGGGAAAGATGCCATGAATTCACACCTGATTCCACAGCATCGCTTATTCCATCACCATCAGAATCGTTATCAAATACATCCGGTACCCCATCACCATCTGTATCAGTCAACCTGATTGATGTGGCATTGGTAACAGTTACATAAGCATAATCAACTTCATAACCATCGCTTATATTGTCACCATCGCTATCGGGTGAAGTTATTGAAGTTCCGAAGTAATATTCACCATAGTTGTTGAATCCATCACCATCAAGGTCATCAAGGTCATCCCTTATGCCATCTCCATCAGTATCTGGATTGTGGGGATTGAGCCCATTTTCCACCTCATAAGAATCTGGCAGATTGTCCCCATCAGAATCAACCACACCACTTTTATCATCAGTGGGATCTCTCCAGTTTGTTCCATTTATCACTTCCATATAATCAGGGACACCACCATTATCTGTATCATTGTCAAGGTAATCTGGAATACCATCCTGATCATAATCATAGGGAACAGTCAGGCCATTGCTGTCTTTAATCAATTTTCCATCTTCATCTCTTGCCTCCACATAGTCGCATATTCCATCATTGTCGCTGTCTCTATCTCTGTAATCAGGTATCCCATCTCCGTCACTGTCCACTGGTGGAGTGGCTGCTTTCCCATACTTAACTTCCACAATGTCCTCTATTCCATCTCCATCTGAATCGGTATCAAGGGCATCTATCACATTATCATTTTCCTCACCACAATCCCCGGAAACTGCGTCACTGTTCAGTGGATGATTGTAATCATCTCCCACCTCTGTCTTATCATCAATTGTGTCACCATCTGTGTCCCTGAGAAGTGGGGATGTTCCGGTTGTGATGGCCTCCACATAGTCACTCAGCCCATCCCCATCTGTGTCGGGATTGTACCTATCTGTGCCATAATAATCTTCCTGTGAATTTGTCAAACCGTCACCATCTGGATCTGCAAGTGGTCCATCCTGATCATTGGCATCAAGGTAGTTGGGTACTCCATCCCCATCAACATCTCCAGTCCCCTCAATAAGATCACTCTTTCCATCTCCATCACTATCTGAATCAAGATAGTTGGGTATCCCGTCATTATCCACATCTCTGTCTGCCACAGAATCATTATTTATATCCGTGTTATTCTCCAGATAGGTGGAAATATTGTCACCATCATCATCACTATCAATGAAATCAGGAGTGCCATCACCATCACTATCCACAGGTGGTGTATTGATATCTGAATCCCCCGCCTCTACACTATCTGGAATTGAATCATTGTCACTGTCAATATCACGGAAACTGGCTACTTCATCACTGTCTGGATCTGAATAACCCTCATCATGATCAGAAATCGTGTCTCCATCACTGTCAAGGTCCAAATAATCGGGTATATTATCTCCATCACT